>CALAKU010000093.1 GCA_937922925.1 uncultured Arenicella sp.
TCCCTGGCCTCGCATCTTGAACCTCGTCGTTGGCGATTACGACTTTGCCGCTCACGATAACGGCGCTATAACCGGTGACGGGTTGTAATAGCCGTTGCCCACCGGCAGGTAAATCTTGCACCATACGCGGTACTCCTAGCGTTAGATTTTCGTAGTCAATGATGTTGAGGTCGGCTTTCTTTCCGACTTCAATGCGGCCGCGATCACTCAAACCCAGATAATCGGCACCATCGGCGGTTAGCATTTGTATGGCTCGTTCCAGTGAAATACTGCGGCGATTTTTCTTTGCTCGGTCTCGCGTCCAATACGTGAGTAAATAGGTAGGGAAGCTGGCATCGCAAATAGTGCCAACGTGTGCGCCGCCGTCAGATAAACCCGGAAGAGCCTTGGGATGCGTTAGCATCTGATATACGTTGTTGTAGTTCATGTCGGTGTAGTTAAACACGGGGAAGTAAATCAAGGCGCGGCCTTCGTCTTCAAGCATTAGATCGTAGGCTTTTTCCCAAATCGAAACGCCGTCTTTACGCGCCATGCCCGCGATTGAGGTCTCGTTGCCTTGCTCATAATCCACTACGCCATCGATATCTAACTTGAATAACTTTTCAGCCAGCATCGGAAAATCGGAAATCATCACGTCTACCAGCGGCGGCACCGAGGAACCCGGGCCAGCCAGCTGAACTGGCGATTCGCTTAACAACTGATTCTTGAACTTGGTGGATCGCATGATGTCCACGCGTTCGGCAAGTGGCTTGTCGGCGATTGAGAGGTAGCTTGGATGCGCCATCAGTGGATGAAAAGTGCAATTCAAACCATTAAAAACCCCAATCGCACGGGGCGCGACTTGCAAACGAATATCCAAGCCTTGCTCGTTCATTCGTTCACTGCCCTCGATAATTTTTAGCCAATCATCGGGAGCATAATCGCGCTGCATCAGCGACATCGACCCGGGTCGGCCACCGCCGGCTTTAAAATACGCTTCCATGATTTCAAATTCGTCGGCGAAATTATCTTCGGGGCGCATCAAGTCAAAATCGTTGACCGCTTGAAGCACCCCGTGATTCAAGCCTTGAAAGGCTTGAGCAATGCCGACTAATTCTTCTTTAGTTGCCTCGCTGGCAGGAGTCCAATCGCCGTCGGCGGTTTTATGAGAATCACTTCGGCCAGTTGAAAAGCCGATGGCGCCTGCTTCCATCGCTTCGCGCACCAAACTATGCATGGCTTGGATTTCCTCTTGATTCGCTGGCTCGTCAAACATCGCACGTTCACCCATGGCGTAAACGCGCAAAGGGTCGTGCGGTACCATCACGGCAAAATCAATGGTATGAGGTTTGCGCTCGATGGCATCCATGTATTCTGGAAACGACTCCCACTGCCAATCTATGCCTTCGTGTAAGGCGGTTCCTGGAATGTCTTCGACGCCTTCCATCAATTTGATCAGCTGATCACGATCTTGCTTTCGACACGGTGCAAAACCGACTCCGCAGTTGCCCAGCACCGCCGTAGTTACACCATGATTCACTGAGGGTTTAAGTTCTTCATCCCAAGAGACTTGGCCGTCGTAATGAGTATGCACGTCAACAAAACCGGGCGTAACTAATTTGCCTTCGGCGTCGATCGTGTGTTTTGCCGATGCATCGATCGAGCTAGCGATTTCACTAATCTTGCCACCTTGAATCGCAATATCCACATGCCTTGGTGGCGTCCCATTGCCGTCAATCAAACGCGCATTTTTGATTTTTAATTCAAACATAGTTCCACTCTCATACCAATTTACAATCGCTTAAACAGTCTAAACAGAATCACTAGAACCAGCCCAGCCACTATATGCCATGTTCCCCACAGCCCAGCCACAGCCGCCGCACCACCAAGGCCAGCTAATTGAGTTAGTAAAATCACGATTGCTAGCCCAGAATTCTGAATGCCGACTTCAAAGGTAATGGCGCGCCGATCTACCGCGCGCAATGAAGATAAGCGAGCGAGACTGTAACCAGATAAAAACGCCAAACCATTGTGGATGGCGACCAAGCTTAACAGCGCGATCCCCAAACTTAAAAACTCACACCAGTAGCGAATCAAGGCGACCACGATGATTAACAATAATAAACTGCCTCCTAGGATGCTCGCTGGCCGTCGCAGCCGATCAGCAAGGCCCGGCTTGTGATGGTTGATCAACATACCGATCGCTAAGGGCAAGGCCAGTATGGTGATAGTTTGCAACAAGAAGAAAGCCGAATTAAAGTCGATTTGCTCAAGCAAATCGGAAGTAGGCGGGTAAAGGTTACTCCAAAACAAAATCGCAAACGGCGTGATGAGCGCCGCCACCACACTTGAACTGGCCGTTAGACTTACCGACAAAGCAATATTGCCTCTCGCTAACAACACCAACATATTCGATACGTTTCCACCGGGGCAACTCGCTACCAAGATCATACCCAGTGCGACCGATGGCGCAGGCTTCAATACAAAGCAAAGCGCTAGGGTTAACAACGGCAAGATGATAAGTTGGCCCACAACCCCAACAATGAACGGTTTGGGATTACTGGCCAAAAAACTAAAACTGCTTAGGCGTAGATTCAGCGCCACCGCTAACATCATCGCAAACAAAGCGAGTGCCATCCCCCACTCAGAGCTTGCTCCTAGCTCAAGGCGAAAGTCGTCGATGCGATTCACACTTTATTTTTCGCGCACTTGAAATAAGTCAACATCGTCCATCGAGATATCCAAGGTGATATACCCAAGCGCATTTCTGATTTGCACCTTTATCAAGCCCGGTTCCGTGGCGACTAAACGACCTTCAATTGCTTTACGGCCCCGTGTTCGTGTTAAGCGCACTTTGCGATTGAGATACAACTCAGCGTCCTCTACATCGGCAAACTCATATTGTTTAACACGCGGTGTGTTCTGCTCCAACTGCGCGACTTCTTCTGGCGCAATAACCACTTCCATCTTCTTTGCTTCAGGTAGCTCGAGAGCCACAGGAACGTCATCAAGCGTTAAATCGACTTTCCGCCATACCGACTTGGGCATGGCATCAAAACTCAACTCATCCACTGAACCCAGCCCATAAAAGCGGGCTGTCAATTCCGCTTCGCCACGCAAAAATGAGCTTAGCGCAAAGCGGGCTTGATCGCCGATCTCCATTGAAAATGAGTTAGTAGAGTATTTCTTCGACGTCACGACGCGCTCCAAATAGTCTTCACGACTTACTTCAAAAAGCTGCGCACAATACTCGAGCATTTGTTCCGCTTTTTGTGGATTCAAGCGAGCCACAACACTGGCTTTGTTAATTGCCAGAGGGCTTTGTGCTTTTAGCGCTGGGGCTAAATTATTTTTATCGAAAACCAAGCTTCCTCGATAGTTACCCAGCGCATCAATTGTGTCGTAGCGCACGATCGCAGATTCATCATTGCTAAGGTCAATTGATAATTTCGTATTTGACCGATAAGGCACCATATCAATGGCATGCAGATTGAACATCATGCTGAAACTTCGGCATTCGTCATCAGGCTGAGGTTCGCTCAGCAGGGCGCCATCAACCAGCAAGCCATTAAAACTGACATCAAACTGCCCATCAAGATTGCCTTGTTCGAGCCTGTATACATTGTAAACAGTCTCATATGGCTTGGGGCTTTTGATATAAACAGAGGCGGCTGACACTGATAGATCAAGGTCAATGGGCCGAGCGCGCAAATTTTGCACAACGATGCTACCGTCCCATTCCAAATTGACGCGCTCATGGCTCAAGGCTACTTGCGAGCTAATCAACAAATAGTAGTGATTCAACTCGCGATCATATCGATACTCGATAAAACGCTTACCCGCATATAAAAGCCCGGCCAGCAATAAAACAAGGATAAGGAATCGCTTCATAGCGAGTCATTCTAGCCCATGTGCACTAAGCTTGACTACCAAACTAAAATCTCAGGTTTTTGATTGGCGCTCTCTAATGTTTATCACTCACATTTTTGTTAGCCGCTATTTTGTTTACCCCGTACCGCCGATTCGAGTAAGCAATACCCAAGCCACCGATTACCGAAGGCAGAAACCAAGGCAGCGTCGCCCAGTAAGAAGTAAAGAGAACTTGAATATAGGTTGCCGCGCCGAAAACCAAAAACGCGGTGTGGGCAGCAATGCCAGAGATAATCAAACCGGAGAAATGTTCACGTAGCCAATGACGTTCGATGCCAGGTTTAAGGTTTCGTAAGAACTCGGGCAGATTCGTAAGGCCTAAAATACCAAAAATCAGAATCACCGCCCCCATCCCTTGAGCGCGCAAGCCATAGCCCAGAATCAACATACCAAAGCTAGCAACAACGATTGAGCCTAGCAAAAACAAATCTGTCCGTTGATAGCTCACAGAGAGTTCTTTTTTGTTCTTGAGAATCGCAATTCCATTCCATAAAGGCCGCGCCGTAATCAATGACAAAAAACCCAAAAAGGCGGCAGAAAGATAATTGGCGACGATGATATTTTTGACACACAACAATACCGCTGTAACCACAACGCCCCACATAAAGCGAACATACCAGTTACCTACTCGTCGATGATTAATGCCACCTTTACGAGCAAAAACCGGTATCCAAAAGCACAGCAATGCCAAACTTCCACTGATAACGTGGGTATAAAGTGTTAGATCGGATAAAACAGATAAATATGAATGCATTTTTGACCCCAGTGTTTTGCGCCATTTGCCAGCGTTTTACGTCATTTATTGATGGCGCTATTCGTTGAACCACGGTCAGACTAATGCAGGCAAAACAGCTTCACTAGCCCTTAGTGACTAGTGACAAGACTGTGGGACGTAAAGCGCAAGCGATGGGATCAAACACAAGACTTGGGGACGAACGACAAAGAAGAATCGAACTAACTATTGCCAAGCGCTGCTCTGACTGGCGCAATAAAGGTGCGGGAGACTGGCACTCTTTGGTCAGCCAAGCCATCCAAAGCGAGTTTTAGGCCTTGTGCGTTGCCTTCAACTTTGGTGACTTTGGCAATATTAAGTAAAAACGATCGATGGCTTTGGAGTATCTGCTCGCTTTGCTGACGCATAGCTCTCGCAAGGGTCGACAAAGTGCTACGAATCAGATGGCGCTCGATCTGACCATCTTTGAGCAAAACTACCTCGACATAATTTTGCATGGCTTGGGCGAATAAAAACTGCTCAGGCGTAAAGATCAGTGCGTCGGAACTATTGTCGCTTATGTCTAAACGAATCGCTGCGTCTTGATTTGGCACTTCAGTCGCCCCGACTTCTTGAGCTTTTAGCTGGATTTCCTGCGCATTGCGCTGGTGCTTTTTTGCAGCTCGCAATTGAATATAAAGGCCGCTAAAGATCACCGGGAATAGCCCAATGGCAACCGTTTGAGGCAAAGAATGCACCAGCCAATTTTTAAAACTGAATTGAGCACCAGGGTTAATCACATCAATTAAAATAAGATTGCCCAAGGCGATCCAACCAAGCAGGCCCAGTGTGTAGACCAGCCACTTCCACAGAGTCCAGCTTGGTAAATCCATTTCAAGTCGCAATAAACGAGGTACTAACCACTCGTAGCTCGCCACGCAAATCACTGTCACCGCGCCAAATCCGAGCGATACCCAAAGCACGAGATCGCCTAATTCGCCAAAATTAAACGGTCGAAAAAAATACAGAAATCCAGCGATAAAAAACCCCACACCAAAGGTCATCACTAAGCGCTCGCGCTGCGAGTTGTAGTGCGGAAACGGCTCGTTAAGTAGTTTGATTAGGGAGCGAAACACAAAGAATAAATTCGAACTTTTGGTTACAGGTTTATTGAGCGCATCACCACGGTTGTGTGGTAAATTGTAGTGAGTCTAAAACAAAAGCCCCCAAGTATGAAATCACCATTGCAAGCAGGAAGCCATTGCCTGTTGATTTTGGGTTTACTCGCCTGCTTCGACGACACAGTTGCCTTAGAATTTGGCCATTGCCAAATCAGTCATCAGGCCGTTAGCCAAGACGCTGAGTGCGCAACCCTGACTGTTGCCGAGAACCCAGCAGCACCAGAGGGCCGACAGTTAGAGCTCTTTGTCACCCGCTTGCCAGCGAATACCTCTAACCCAGAATCCGACGCCTTTACCATTATTCAGGGCGGCCCTGGAAGCTCTTCGGTTGATCTGGGGATACAAATGCGCCCAGTAGTCGACATGATTCGGCGAAAGCGCGATGTCATTTTGATTGACCAGCGCGGCACCGGCCGTTCGCACCAATTGCAATGCGAGCTTGATGAGCAAAATGCAAATTTTGATCTCGAACAAGCGGCGCAATCGAGCCGCAAATGCGTTGAGCAATTGCAAGCCAAAGCAGATTTACGTTACTACACAACTTCTGTCGCGGTAAAAGACATCGAAGCAGTGCGAGCCGCGGCAGGCTATTCTCAACTCTCAATCTACGGTGCCAGCTATGGCACCCGTGTGGCTCAGCATTATTTGCGTCGCTATCCAGAGCAAACCCGCCTGCTTATTTTAGATGGGGTTGCCCAAGTTGGTCTCAACTTAGCCGGCCCTGAAATCGCGTTACGCTCGCAAGCTGCTTTCGATAATTTGGTTGAACGCTGCGCGCAATCTGTCGCCTGCAATCAAGAAATGGGCAACATACAGGAAAAGTTTGAAAACCTGCGTAAGCGCTTATCAGAACAGCCTATTACGACGATGGCCTCAGACCCCATCAGCGGCAAATTGAATGAACAAACTCTAGGTGAACAAGACCTATTGGCTGCGGTGCGCTTAATGCCTTACGCGAC
>CALAKU010000094.1 GCA_937922925.1 uncultured Arenicella sp.
CTGTCTTTTAGTTATGCAAAGTTAGCATTGAAACCTTTTATTACTGTTGTCTCGATCAAAGACAAAACGTTACGACATTTAAGTTGGCGGCAGGAACCACAAAACAAGTTTGTTCGTCGATAAATTCAAACGAACCAATATCGCAAAAACCATCATTGAAGACTCGCTCTACCCCACGTTGATCGGTGGCTGGGCAATCACTGGCTGGTCCAAGATTACGTGGTGGGCTATTAGAGCGCAGCGCATGAGTCAAAGTGGGCCCTCCATTATTCGCGAGCGGCAGTAATAGCGGGTCAACCGGAATGGCCCCGGTACCACAAGTGCCATCCGAGATAATGTTTGACGCATTTGCTATGACCTGAGCACCTTCATCACCCTGACAATCGGTGCCTAAAGAATTCACGACGATGCTATTTTTGAAGGTCATATTGCCGCCATACAAGAAGATTAGGCTTGAATTGGTAGCTCCTACGACCGTGCTGTTGTTAAGAGCAAGTCGCCCCCCTCTGCTGTAAACCGCTGTACCAACATTGCCAGAAAAAGTGCTGTTATCAGAGGTAAACGGGCCAGCAATAAAAACACCCGCAGCCAAACTAGTCGCGATATTACTTGAGATGGTGCTGTTCATTAGAACCGCACTATCTTCAATCCGAGTGAGCGCGAAACCGCCACCGACAGACGCTGTATTACCTGAAATGGCACTACTAAGGATGCTTATGCTCGCCACATTGGCGAGCATGCCGCCTCCAAATGAAGCGGCAGTATTGTCTCTGATCCTTGAATTAATAATATAAACCGATGTTGTGAGAGGCGTATTTATATCCAGGCCAGCACCACCATTGGCAATGTTACTGCTGACGACACTATCAGTGACATCGAGTGTGTCAGAGCCACTTATTCTGAGCCCGCCCCCGTAGCCCCGCGTTGCCATGTTCGCGGAGACAGTTGAATTATAAAGGCCAACTGAGGCTGCAGTGATCACCCTAACCCCACCACCGCCTTCTGAGCCTTCGGTTTGGTTGCTAGAAATTTCACTGTTTTGCCGAATAAACAGATTCCCTCCGTTTATCATAATTCCGCCGCCGCCACTCTGAAGATTATTGCTAAGAGTAGCCGAATTCCCGGTAACGATAGACCCGTAAACGTATAAGCCGCCTTTAGCATAGAGGCCGCCACCGGCACCGGCGGTATTGCCACTGATGGTGCTGTTATTCAAGGTCGCCACACCTGCCGCGTAGATCGCGCCGCCTTCCTCGTTGGTGGTATTTCCCGACAGAGCACTTTCGTTGATGGTGAGGCTGCTGCCAGCAAAAAGCGAGATGCCTCCACCACCTTTACCAGTGGCGGTGTTGTTAGAAATGGTGCTGTTATTAATCGTTACGCTGCTATTTAGGTTAACAAAAATGCCACCACCGCCATTAATCGGGTTCGTGCAGACATTATTTGTGACGGTGACGTTGTTTAACGTCAGCCCGCCTCTAACATAGATGCCGCCGCCGCTGCCGGTGTTATCGACATTACCGCCCCGAATAGTCAGATTATTCAAGGTTAAATGGCTATTACTGCCTTCTATGACGCTAAATAGGCGAAATTTGGTGGCTGCACCTGAGCTGCGTTCTATGACCCTTCCGTTACCCTCAATGGTGATCGGAGATCGAATATGTGGAGTCGCCGTCACCAAATTAAAAGCCGTGTTTGGAAAACCCACAGAATAAGAGATGGGCGAACCAGCGGGCAGAAAAATGGTATTCGGCCCAGAGTCGCCGGCAGCACAACTGCCTGTATCCGTGCCCGCTTCTTGATTGGCAATATTGGCGCTGTTGATGGCTTGAATCAGCGTACACTGACTATTCACTGAAATGGTTGCCGCGTGAGACACTGGTAAACACAGCACCTGTGATACAGCGAGTGCGATCAGTTTTTTATTTCTTGTTTTTAGAGGCGCCATGGTGAGTTCTCAAGTTGTCAGTCTGTGGTTTATGTCACGCGCAATTTCACTTCCAGATTTAGGCTAGAGCTCGTTAGCTGCCGGGTTGTTAGACTATCGTACAGCATAAAGGAGTGTGGCGCATCCAACCGTGGTGCATCCAATTGCTCCTGCGGAACCAAACCTTAATAGCCGAGCAAACGTTGATTCACGCGTTGATTCATCCCAAGCCGAAGAGCTTTCCGTGATTTGTACATGAGCGCTCACGGTAAGGCGATAAAGATAAAGTCGGTCATAAGTATCGACCTTAATAAAATTCGCTAAAAACAATGGTTTTTGAGTATCATTCTAAAAAACAATTTGCCCCCCTATCAGAGGTATAACAATGAACTTTACACAACGACAAAACATTCAGATTGTTTCTGCTTTGGTCTTTCTAACTGCTATTACTCAGGTTGTATATACTGTTTTGTATATGCAAGCGAATCATATTCCGCGCCAGTGGCTTTGGGGTTTTGAAGGTTTGGTGTTTGTATTACTTGCCGCGTTTGCGGGTTCAGCTCTGGTGCATTTTAAACAATACAGCTTGGGCTTTTCTGCGATCTTTGCGAGCGCGATTCTAAACATCGTGCAAGTTGGGATTGGCTTAACGCAGTTTGGGCCGTTTCGTGAAGCCTCGCAAGCGGTAGAGGGCGTCGCTCCCACCGCAGGGGCTGTGGTTGCCTTGTCCTTTTTTATCTACAATGCTGCCAAAGTACTGCTGGGCCTTGCTGCAATCGGCTTCGGTTCGGTCATTGCCAATAACGGCGCAAAATTAATCGGCCGATTGACAATGCTGGCGGGCTTAATCGCCTTCGCAGCAAACACCATTGTCATGATGTTTGGGCGAATCAACTCTGTTCCGTCTGGCGCAACTGGTGTCATTGCAACGCTGTTACTTTCTGTTTGTATTTGGAAACTTCTAGCTGACGACTAAGATTTTTGAGCGCTATCTTGTACGGAGTCTTTGAAAGTTCACCGCAAGGCCATAGGCGTTTCAAACTATAAGGTTTGCACTAACGGGGGCGACTCGTGGTTTGGGGATGGTTGCTTCGATTTGACTTCGATAAAAAGCACGCCGCATATACTTAGCCCCGACAGCTTATTAACCATTTGATGCAAGCATTCGTTGGATAGCCCGATCATCTATTTCAAGTTGTGGTTGTAAAAACGGACATATTTAGTGGACGTTTGAACATAGTGATTCTACCCCAACGACCATAGAATGAGCTTCGTTAGAGTTCTATTGAGCTTGAAGCAATTACTTAACTGATTTCAACACGAGATTCGAAAATGAAAAAAACAAACATTCTAGCTGGCTTAACAGCGGCTCTACTGCTTGCGGCGTCTACCCTAAGTTTTGCCGCTGAAGAAACACAGCAAGACGTAAATGGTGTGATTCTATCGGGCTATGACGCTGTCTCTTATTTCACCGCCGAGAAAGCAACTAAAGGTTACGCCGGAATTTCAGCGGTGCATGATGGTGCGATATACCACTTTAGCTCTGAAGCAAACCGCGACTTGTTCAAAGCCAATCCGTCTAAGTACGCGCCTCAATATGGTGGGTTTTGCGCCTATGGTGCTGCGATCGGTGCGAAATTCCCGATTGACCCCACAGTATTCGCCGTTGTTGACGATAAACTGTACGTAAACAATAGCGCCAACGTTTCGAAGCTTTGGAATGCAAAACAGGCTAAAGCCATCACATTGGCTGATGAGAAATGGTCAAAAATCAAAACCGTTGCTTCTAGTGACCTAGAGCCAGATGATGATCTAGAAGACGAGTAAATCGTTACATCAAAAGGAACATTATCAATGTTTTAAGCAGGAGCGCATTATCGAAATGTACTTCAGCTGACTAAGCAAACCCAAGTACTAAGCAAACCCCAGTGACACTAGCTGGGGTTTGTTGGTTTTAGTGCATATGAAAACGACGACAAGGATAGTACTGTTTCAGTGTCGATCGTTCTTAATTTTTGATCTAAAAGCAGCGACAATTGCCAGTTCGATTGTTTGCTAGCCACGATTGTTGATCAAATCTTCCACAACACTCGGGTCGGCCAGTGTGCTGATATCACCAAGGTTCTCGAATTCGTTTTCGGCGATTTTGCGTAAGATACGGCGCATGATCTTGCCTGATCGAGTTTTCGGCAGCCCAGGCGCCCAATGAATAACGTCGGGCGTGGCAACTGGGCCGATTTCTTTGCGTACATGGGTTACTAATTCTGCCTTAAGCTCATCGGTATAATCCACCGTGGCCATTAAAGTCACGTACGCGTAAATTCCCTGCCCCTTGATATCGTGTGGATAGCCCACCACCGCAGCTTCAGCGACCGCTTCATGCAGCACGAGCGCACTTTCAACCTCAGCTGTACCCATTCGGTGGCCGGATACATTGATCACATCATCAACGCGGCCGGTAATCCAATAGTATCCATCTTCGTCGCGGCGACATCCGTCACCAGTAAAGTAATAGCCAGGGTACATTGAAAAATAAGCTTCTTTAAAGCGCTCATGATTGTTGTAAAGGCTGCGCATTTGGCCGGGCCAAGACCGCTTGATCGCTAAGTTACCAGATGCCTCACCTTCAAGCACCTGGCCTTCATCATCAAGCAAAACCGGCTCTATTCCAAAGAATGGCAGGGTTGCCGAGCCGGGCTTGGCCGCTATGGCTCCGGGCAGCGGCACAATCATGATGCCACCGGTTTCAGTTTGCCACCAAGTATCAACGATGGGGCAATTACCATGCCCTACTTTATTGAAATACCACTCCCATGCTTCTGGGTTGATGGGTTCTCCAACCGTGCCCAACACCCTTAAGCTGCTTCTCGACGTAGACTCTAGAAATTGATCGCCCGCGCCCATTAAGGCCCTTAGTGCGGTCGGCGCCGTATAAAAAATATTAACTTGATGCTTATCGACAACTTGCCAAAACCGACTAGCATCGGGATACGTAGGTACGCCCTCGAACACGAGCGTTGTCGCGCCATTGGCAAGTGGGCCGTACGTTAGGTAGGTGTGCCCGGTAATCCAACCAACATCGGCGGTGCACCAATAGACTTCGCCCTCTTGATAGTCAAATACGTACTTAAACGTTAAGGCAGCAGTCAACAAATAGCCGCCCGTGGTGTGCAATACGCCTTTTGGCGTTCCAGTCGAACCCGATGTATAAAGAATAAACAAGGGGTCTTCAGCGTCCATCGCTTCAGGTTCGCAAGTAGACTTTTGACTCGCAACTGCCTCGTGATACCAAACATCACGTTTCTCTTGCCAGCCTGTCGTATTACCTGTTACCCGGCAAACTAACACGGCCTCTACCGACGGTGTTTGTTCACAGGCCTGATCGACATTCGCTTTTAGGGGAATCGGTTTTGCACCGCGCAAACCTTCATCGGCGGTAATCACCATTTTGCATTGCGAATCGTTGATTCGCCCTCGAAGTGCTTCTGGTGAAAAGCCACCAAAGACCACTGAATGAACCGCGCCGATGCGAGTGCAGGCCAGCATGGCATAAACCGCTTCTGGAATCATTGGCATGTACAAACAAACTCGATCACCTTTGACCACGCCCTGATCACGCAGTGCATTGGCAAGCTTACACACCTCATCATGTAATTCTTGATAGCTAATGTTTTTACTTTGCTCAGGGCTATCTCCTTCCCAAATCAGCGCAGTTTGATTTGCGCGTTGTGGCAGATGACGATCGATACAATTATGCGACACATTAAGCTTGCCACCTTCGAACCAGCTAATATCAGCCGAATGAAAATCAACGTTTGAAACACGATCAAATGGCTCAAACCAATCGAGTGTTTGCGTAGCGAGTTCAGACCAAAATTCATCCGGCTCAGACAATGAGCGAGCGTACATTTGTTGGTATTGCTCTTTGCTTAAATGCGTCGTCTCTTTAATTGAATCAAAAACTGGGTAGATACTGCGGTCGGTCATAGCGAAAGCTCGTTAATTCTGTTGTCTAAAGTCTTGTTTATACGACGTTTCATACGTAGCGAACTCCATCGTAGTTTCAGAGTAGTAACGCGCATTGCCGGCATTCAGCGCGACTCGCATGATTGCATCGGAGTAGTTAATCGCTGGATTAATCTGGGTTTGCCAATTTTTGCCAGCCTTGTCTTTCGCCGTGAGTTGGAATGGCCTTTGCTCCAAACCATCTGGCGTTACGAAACCGATGTGAGCCAGTTGCAAAACTTTGTTGCTACTAAGCATCAGCGCAGTTTGATCGTCGCTTTGGCTCACCGTGATCGTTATTTCAAAATTACCATTTTTAAGGCCACACACGCCACTACTAAAGCGGCAATTAGCTTGAGCGACCAATTTGTATGCCTGCCCCGCCACTGCTTTGTGAGGTTTCTCTTTGAGTACTAAATCAACCAAGTAATAGCTCGCTATCGCCAATACTGGCGTAACAATCAACGCGGCAACGATGTGTCTATTGTTAAAAAAACGCATTAATTTAATGAGTTAATGGCTCATAACAAATAGACAACGAATCATGACCACCAAAACAAAAACGCTAGTGAGAAACCGCGTTTCCCTCGCCATGAGGAGAACGTATGTAATCAACCATTTCTTGCACACTATTAGGTGGCTCGGCGGTAAATCGACACACAGTGAGTGCAACAAAGAAGTTCACCACAGCGCCTACGGCTCCGAACGCATTAGGCTCTATTCCAAAAAACCAATTAGGGCTCAAACCGCCTAAAAACGACGTGCTTTGTACGAACATAATTCCTTTGTGTTGGAACACGTAAAACAAAGTCACTCCAATGCCGGACAACATGCCAGCAACCGCGCCAGCGGTGTTCATGCGTTTGTAGAAAATGCCCAACATAAGCGCCGGAAAAAGCGACGCGGCCGCTAAGCCAAATGCCAAGGCCACGGTTCCGGCCGCAAAATCAGGCGGGTTAAACCCTAAATAGCCCGCTAACAAAACGGTAAAGGCCATCGCCAATCGTGAGGCTCTTAATTCAACTTTTTCAGAAATATCAGGCCTAAATATTCCTTTGAGTAAATCATGAGAGATGGCCGATGAAATCGCTAACAATAAGCCGGCCGCAGTCGACAAAGCGGCAGCCAAACCGCCCGCAGCGACTAAGGCGATAACCCAATTTGGCAATTTAGCTATTTCAGGATTGGCTAATACCAAAATATCGTTATCGATTTTAACCATCTCATTTTGGCTTGTATCGGCGCTGTACTGAATCTTTCCATCGCCATTTTTGTCCTCAAATTTTAAAAGACCGGTAGTCTCCCAATTCTTGAACCATTGAGGCCGCTCGTCATAGCTTAAATGGTTACCCGGGGTCGGCTCGATTGTGCTCATTAAATTTAGACGTGCCATTGCCGCTACTGCGGGAGCCGTCGTGTATAAAATGGCAATAAACACCAATGACCAACCCGCTGATCTACGTGCATCTTTAACGCTCGGGACAGTGAAAAAGCGAATAATCACATGCGGGAGCCCCGCTGTCCCAATCATCAAAGACAAGGTGTACACGAACATATTCAGAGTACTGCCTCTGGTCGAAGTTGTGTATTCACTAAACCCGAGTTCAGTCACCACCTGATTTAATTTATCTAAAACGTAGGTCCCATCCGACAACAAAGTGCTGCCCAAACCTAATTGCGGAAGCGGATTGCCTGTGAGCGACAAAGAGATAAAAACAGCCGGAATGGTATACGCAAAAATCAACACCACGTACTGAGCAATTTGGGTATAGGTAATCCCTTTCATGCCGCCCAATACAGCGTAAACAAACACGATGATCATGCCCGCCGTTAAACCAAATTCATACGACGTTTCCAGAAAGCGGCTAAACGCAACCCCTATGCCTTTCATTTGGCCAATCACATAAGTGACCGACGCTAAGATCAAACAGATAACCGCAACCACTTTCGCAGTATTCGAGTAGTATCGGTCGCCGATAAATTCGGGCACGGTAAACTTTCCAAACTTGCGTAAATACGGCGCTAGGCACATCGCCAGCAAGACATAACCGCCCGTCCAACCCAATAAAAACACCGAACCGCCATAACCTTGGTAGGAAAAGCCAATCAAACCCGCCATCGAAATAAACGAAGCCGCAGACATCCAATCTGCCCCGGTGGCCATACCGTTCGCGATTGGATGTACGCCGCCGCCCGCAACGTAGAACTCTTTGGTCGAACCCGCGCGAGCCCAGATCGCGATGCCAATGTAGATCGAGAACGTAAGGCCAACGACAATATAAGTAAGGTTTTGAAGATCCATAAGCTTTACTGATCTCCTTGCTTGAACTGATCGTCGAGATCGCTCATCTTTTTAGCGTAGTAAAAAATAATGCCGACAAACAAATAAATGGAACCCTGCTGTGCAATCCAAAAACCCAGCGGATAACCTCCTAAACTAAACTGATTCAGGGCATCCGCAAACACGATGCCGCCGAGAAATGGCACGGTGAACCAAACCACTAGGAGCTTTACAATCAAACTCACGTTCGCCTTCCAGTAAGCATCGGCCTTGTTTTTCATAATGGGTCTGTCCTAGTTCTTGTGTGTAAGAATGTTTGTATTGATTGGCGCAGCGGCAAACCAAAGGCACAGATTATCAAGCTTAAAAGTAAATACCTAGCTTTGAACGCAATCATTCTCGGCTATCCGTAATACAGCTTCAACTTCCCGATTCTTAGCTTCGATACAGGGCGCATCTAGAACAATGGAATAAGCGGATTTTGCTAGACTCGCCTCAAACCAATCTCATTCATTTCGATCATGGCTCAGCTTGATGCAAATGCTTTCGGTTATGGAACGCAAATCCGTAAGTCGCCCTATTTTGATGCCACCATCCGTTGGGGCGCAAAAGGGTTTTCGGTGTACAACCACATGTACATTCCAAGAGATTTTGGTGATGCAGTGCAAAACTATTGGAACCTGATTAACGATGCTATTTTGTGCGATGTCGCGGTCGAGCGGCAAGTTGAAATCACCGGGCCAGATGCCGCTGAGTTTACTCAGCTCTTAACCCCGCGTGACTTGAGTCAATGTGCCGTTGGGCAATGTAAATATGTTTTGATCACCAATGCCGATGGCGGTATTTTGAATGACCCGGTATTGCTGCGCTTGGCCGAGAATCACTTTTGGTTATCTTTAGCCGACTCAGATGTGTTGATGTGGGCACAGGGCGTTGCTGTTCACTCTGGCTTAGACGTCACCATAAAAGAGCCAGACGTTTCTCCTTTGCAATTGCAGGGGCCCAAATCAAGCGAGATTATGAAAGCCTTGTTTGGCGATCAAATCGAATCACTCAAATACTATTGGCTAAAAGAATTCGAGATCGATGGTATTCCCTTAATCGTATCTCGTACGGGTTGGTCAAGCGAACTTGGCTATGAGTTGTATCTGCGTGATTCAAGCTATGGCGATCAACTATGGGAAACGATTATGGAAGCCGGTGCGCCCCACAATCTTAAACCTGGTCATACCTCATCAATTCGAAGAATCGAAGGCGGTATGTTGTCTTATCACGCTGATATGGATAACAAGACCAATCCTTTCGAGCTGGGTTTAGATCGCTTAGTTAACTTAGACACAGACGCTAATTTTATCGGCAAGGCGGCGCTCGTAAAGATCAAATCGCAAGGCGTACATCGCAAACAAGTAGGCCTCGAAATAAACTGCCCACCGCTGGCCACATCCAATACGACTTTTTGGCCAGTCGTAGCGAACAATAGACAAGTGGGTAAAGTGACCTCAGCGATTTATTCACCGCGCCTAGATAAAAATATTGCGCTTGCCATGCTCGACATCGATTTTTGTGAGATTGGACATAAGCTAGAAATCCAAATGCCCGACGGACCTACAAAGGCCACTGTGGTAGAAAAACCCTTTTATGATCCCAAAAAGAGCAACGCCACTGGGAAAAGCTAAATCGGCATTATCGCGCCTTGATGTTGAATAACCTGGCCCGCTAATTCGTGACCGGCCCTACAAGCGTCTGTTACGGATTCTCCTTTCAACCTCGAGGAAATATAAGCGGCATTAAATGAATCGCCCGCCGCCGTGGTATCAACAACACTGACTGGCTTAGCCTCAACTGATTCGATAACGCCTTCGCTCATCGCCAAACAGCCCTGTTCGCCAAGTTTAACGACGACTTCTTTTGCTCCCCATCCATGTATGGCGTAGATGACTTGTTCGGCTGTTTCCAGCCCAAATAAAAGTTTTTCATCATCCAAGGTCGGTAGCGCAATGCTGGCAAGCTGATAAACACGTCGATATGCCTCTTGGGCTTCTTCTTTAGACGCCCATAACTTGGGGCGATAATTACCATCAAAAATAATATGAACGCCCTGCTCGACCAATTTATTTAATACGTCGAACAATCGATCACGTGATTGTTCGTCCAAAATCGCCAGGCTAATCCCAGATAAATAGACGTAGTCGTATCGACCTAACTTAGTCACAAGATCGATGGCTTTTTCTTGGGAATCGACTATTTGGCTTGCTGGTGACTGCTTACGCCAATACAAAAATGACCTCTCGCCTTCATCGCTTAGGCTAATCATGTAGAGCCCTGGCACGGCGTTAGCATACCTAGATACGCCAGAGCAATCGACGCCTTCTTTTGACCACTGCTGTAGCAGCCAATCGCTTAGTTGATCATCGCCAAGTGCAGAAAAATAGCTTACATCAATGGCCTTCCTAGCCATGTAGATCGCTGTGTTCATGGTGTCACCACCATAACTCATCTGCACGGCCATAGAGTCATTTTTTGGGCAGGCGCTGGCATGCCTTAGTTCCAGCATGCACTCGCCAATGACCGCGATCGTTCCCGGCACGTCTCAACCTCGAAAAAATAATAAGGTGTGATAAAACTGATTTATCTTGGTGTTACGAAAACAAGAGACCGCCGTTGATGTCGATGTTGTTGCCAGTGATAAAAGAGGCTTCTTCTGACAAAAGGTAGCTCACCGCGTTTGCGACTTCTTCGGGCCGACCTTCGCGCCGTAGTGGCGTGCCATTGGCAACGTTGGTGCGAACAGCGTCTTGGGTAAATGTGTCATGAAAAGTGGTGCTTATCATTCCTGGGCACAATGAATTAACTCGAATCCCTTTAGGGCCAAGTTCTTTTGCCATGGCTCGGGTAAATGTCATCACGGCCCCTTTGGACGTTGCATAGGCTGAGGCACCAGGGCCCCCACCATCGCGACCGGCCTGAGATGCCAAATTCACGATAGACGCGCCTTGGTCCATGTGAGCCGAGGCTAGCTTAGTAGTTAAAAACGTTGAATTCAGATTTAAACTCATGATTTTATTGAAAAAATCTTCTTCCATAACGTCAATGGTTTGTCGCTCGACTAGGCCTCCAGCGACATTGACCAATCCGTGTATCTGCCCGCCAAGCTCCAAGGCCTGATCTACCAATGCTTGGACATCCGCCTGAGATGTCATATCCCCTTGGACAATAATCGACTCGCATCCCATTTCTGATAGCTCTTGTTGTAGGCTTTGAGCGAGGTCTTTGCTGCCGAAATAATTAATCGCAAGCTTCGCTCCTTGAGAGCCCAATTTTTTCGACACTTCTCGACCTATGTCGCGTGCGCCGCCGGTAACAATAATAGTCTTATTTTTTAAATTCATTTTCGTAACAACGTTTGTTTTATGTTTTTTGCTAATGTGTTTTTGCTAATGTTTTTTTAGGCTTTCGGCTTAAGCGGTTCAATTTTCGGGCACAAAATCCAGATGCTGGACATAGCGATCAATGACAACGCAGCCCCAATAATAAAAGCTGGTGTGTAGTTACCGCCCGAGGTAAGCCAAGGTACCAAGGAGGTTAGAGCAACCGCGCCAAGTTTTGCGGCCATGCCGGCAAAACCCGCTAATGTCCCAACTGTTTTTCCACCAAAAAAGTCACTTGGAAGTATTTGCACATTGCCGATGGCCGTTTGAAAACCAAATAGAATGATCGCCATTAAGAGCACAGCATTGACCGCCGAGCCAGGGTTCGACATCGCCAACAAAGTTGGCAGCATAATTAAACAGCCAAGTGAGATCGTGAATTTTCGAGTGGCATCGACACTCCAACCCGCCTTAATTCGGTTTTGCGCTAGCAAGCCGCCAAACCATGCGCCGATCATCGCTCCGACATAAGGAACCCATCCATAGATGCCAATGGTTTTAACATCCATCCCGTAGACTTCTGAGAGGTAAATGGGAATCCAGAAAACGAACAGCCACCAAATTGGATCGATGGCGGCTGAGGCAATGATCACGCCCCAGCTTTGTTTGTGAGATAACAACTTGCCTGTGCTGGGATTGTAGCCTTCGTCGAATTCACCATCGCCATCGAGGTCTTGATTCTTTTGCCCAGTTAAAATGTAGTCGCGCTCTTCTTCAGTAATATATGGATGCGTTTTCGGCGGCGACTTAACTAAAATCCACCATGGAATCAGCCACAGTAGCCCGGTTAAACCAACGATTACAAAGATCGCCTTCCAACTAAAATAGATAGACAAAAATGCGATCAGGGGTATTGATACAATGCCACCGATAGCAGCCCCGGAATTAAATATGCCTTGCGCTAATGCTCTCTCTTTAGTGGGAAACCATTCTGCATTACCTTTTGTCGCGCCGGGCCAGTTACCCGCTTCGGCGACGCCCAAAATAGCTCGAAAGATACTAAAGCTCACAACCCCTTTCGCAAACGCGTGCAAGGCGGTTGCAATCGACCAAATACCAATAGACAGTGCAAAACCGATTCGAGTGCCAACCCAATCAAATATTTTACCAAAAATGGCTTGGCCGAAGGCGTACGAGAAAACAAATACAACGGATATAAACGCGTATATTTCTTTGCGTTCGTCGTCGCTTTTATCAGGGTAAAGATCCGCTGCAATATCAGGCCATAAAACATTCAAGGACTGTCGGTCGATGTAGTTAATGATCGTGGCAAGGGCGATTAGTGAGACTACCCACCATCGCAAATTCTTAATTTTCATTGTTGGCTTCCTCTAAGAAGTCTTCTCTGTGCGGGCTAAAAATATCGATCAAGACCCCTGCTTTTTTGCATACGGCCCCGTGCATTTGATGTGGCGCCACGTAAAAAGAGTCACCGGCTTTCAGCAGTTTTGTCTCGCCGTCGACGACGGCTTCGAACTCGCCGCTCTCAACATAACTAACCTGAGTGTGGCGGTGGCTGTGTTGATAGCCAATCGCGCCCTCATCAAACCAAACCTTAACGGCCATCAGTTCAGGCCCATAGCCGAGTATCTTGCGGCTTATGCCCTCTGAAACCTGTTCCGTCTCCACCTGATCAGAGCATACAAATGAAGGGCTGCATTCATTCTTCTTCATCTCTACTTACCTGCTTGAGAAATCAATTTAAAGTGACCAACCCACTCAACCTGCTGATCATCTAGACTAATCGAATGCTGACTGGATGCATCACCATCCTGCGCGAGAATCAGTTGCAGCGACGTGTCATCAGTGAGTGTTATCGAGACGATCTTGTAGCTGCCCTGAGACTTTGACGTCAACAAGGCAATTTGACTGTTAGCGTTGATTGTATATTCTGCACGCCCGTTGTACTCACCGTGTTGTTCAAGCACCGAAACAAAAGTATGTTCTTTTGCTGCGGGGATGCGGTGAATCAAAACACTTTGATTCTTCAGATTATGATTCGGGTCGTTGGCGCCAAGTTCAACGAAGATCATTTCGCCATCATCTCCGCCCACCGTGCTATAGGTATAAAAACGCCCATCGTTCAACCAGCTTACTTGTGCGATTGGCTCAGTGATGGATGCGGCCCCACGATTCCATAAAAACTGATAACCATTATCTTTGCCCAGTGGTGACCAAGAATCGGCATTCGCATGAAGGTTTAGATTGTGTGAGATGAATTGGCCTTGATAGTGTAAGGGTAAGTCAAATTGATGCTCATTTTGGCTTTGCACTTCGAACACATCAATCACCAGCGGATGCTCCAATGATGAATGTTTTACCATTGCCATGGTTCGGCGCAGCCCAGTGTCGGGGTATGCATCGTTGATCGACGCGCTGCTTATTTTCACGTCGTCAGTGGCACTGTAATAATGGATGGTTGGTGCGAATTTCTGGCCTACTTTCCAATCACCATTAAAGTGACTTTTCTCATCCACCACCACCGTATTGTGAGCCACCGTTTGTTTTGCCCAGGCGTTGTTCTCTGGCAAATAGTGGCCACCGTACTTGGCTTCAATATTTAAGAATCTCGCCGCGCCATAGTCGCTGATAATTTCATTGCCATTATCAAAATACAGCCAATGCAATTTATCAAAATGCCCGTGCCCTAAGCCTTGAGAGGTGTTTTTCATCACCAAGGCTTGATGACCATGATCGATGCCATTTCTGAAAATGGTTAGTGCGCCTTGATCTCCGCCTTTGCCATCTCGAAGCTGCATAGATTCGAACTGGAACGGTTTTGCTAAGCCGTCATCAATAGCTTTAGCAGCCTTAAAACCATAGCCGGTTAACAAGGTCTGGTTCTGTCTTTTGGACACACTCAAAAGACTTGGGTCTTGGGTTATCTCATAGGCAATCGCAATACCATGAACTAGTTCGATAGTATCGATACCCTTATCTTTGATGGCATCATTGATACCAAAAAATAATTTGTTGTAGCTCAGCTGAATCGCGGTTCGTATGGCTTTTAAGAGTGTTTGGTCGCGGTATTCAAATATTTTTCGTTCGGGTTCATTGACCTCTATCGCCTTGGCGAACAATACAAACGGCATTAATGCATAGCGTTGATAGTACGGCCCCTCAGCGTAATAGCCATCTGGTGAAAACAGGTCTTCAATTTGTTTTAGAAAGCCAGCATCCCCTTTCATATCCAGCCCATACAAGGCCTGCTTGACCAAGGTCTCATTGTCTAACACATAGCCTGTCATGCCGACGGCTGCGGCAGCCCACGTGCCATGGTTATGGATTTTATTGAAGGTGGCCGGTTGACCCGCTGAGAGAAAGTCCGCCACGGGTAGCAATAGCTGGGTTTCAATCACTTGTCGGTCTGCGTCAGCGATTGCCGTAACGACCATGTCATAGGCTTGAATGGTGTGAACCAACCAAACAGCTTCGTTCAAGCTTTGCCAAAACAGCTTACCTGGCGACTGTTCTTTGCGCTTTGGATGAATACCTAAACCGGGATACAAGTTACTGTATTCGAGCAGCATGGCTTCTACATACTCAGCAAACTTGGGCTCTTGAGTAAGTTGATAGAGCAAGCCAGCATCATACATAAGTTGGTAGTTGCGCTTATGTTGCTCATGCGTAAAACCACCGCCTGCATCCTTTGGCACAGGAATATTCGCTGGCGCATCAATTTGCGCCTCAACGCGTTGCTTCAAGTCATCTAACGCCATTTGTGCGCGCTCGACCTGCGAAATTTCAGCTCGAATCGTCTTAACGTCGGCTTGTGTGAGCGTTAAGTTTGGATGGTTTGAAGGCGCTTGCGATGCATTGCCTTGCTGATTACAGGCTTGCAAAGCCATCAGCAAAACAAAGGTTAGAGCGACATGTGATATTGTTTTTATCATGTCTATTTTGAATTTAGATACCGGTTATCCGATAACTCAGCCGTGTCAGTTTTGTCGCTATAAAGCTCTTGAATCACTAATTCTGGCGTGTCGGTGAACGCATTTTTGGTAATGCGAGTAACGGGCTCGCCAACAGTGTGATTAACTCTAAGCGGTAAACTATTCTTTATTGTGTTGCTGTGAATGTTTGAAACTTGCACGCCGTGCAATACCATGGAACTTTTTGATTTGTTGCGCTTGCCTTGCCCAACATTGTTAAGCTCGGTGCCAATAAGCTCAAAGTGCGGCCCAAAGGTACTTTCATCGGTACCACCGCGGTAAAAATCCACTAAGTCTCCCTGCACAGAATCAAAGGATGAATCACGAATAATCACATATTCGGCGTTGTATATACCAAGGTCGTCAGCCTCTTTATCTAGGCTTAAAATCGCGCCTGTGATGTTTTTAAACTCGGAGTTAGTGATTTTAATTTCATCCGCAAAAGTCCCCTTGGACACACTTAAGAAATTAAATGAATGATTAATATCAAGATCGATAACCCTTGTGTCTTCGATCTCTAAGCGATAGTTACTGAGCATCGAACGGCGTTGCGTTCGAATAACCGAATTGCCCGCACTGTCTGGTGATTGCTCGCCAGTGATGGTTAAACCACTTAGCTTGAGATTACCGCCGTCTTGAATTTCAAATAAGGCGCCCCGTTCGAAACTAATTTCTACCGGCTTTGATGCCTTAGTGGCTTTTATGGTGATGGCCTTATCGAGAAAAAGAATGCGTGACACTGCATACTGCCCTGCTCGCAAACTCAAAACATCGCCATCCTTTGCCTCTTTTAAGGCGTCGGCCAAGGTGTCTAGCCCGGGTTTAACGCGCACTACGCGCCCATGATCAAATGTCGCCGACTCAGCCGGTTTGGCATACCAATTTACACCGGTGGCGCTTTTCTCTATTGGCGACAAGGCACTGCTCACACCAATATCTTTGTCTATTTCACTCGACTCTGGGTACGGCGAAGGGTACTGCAAACCATTATCGGCCTTGCCCATCGTTAATGAGGTTTGCACAAACCCCGCTTTGATTTGCTCGTCAACAGACGCGTTAATCACATTAGAATCAAATGCGATGCCGCTTACGTCATCATAAATAGTAAAAGGGTCTCGTTGATCTTTAGACACTATTAAATTGTTATTAAAACGAGTCCGTATAGGTACCGCAGAGCGCTCAAAGTCACTGCCAGCGGCCAATTGAATATGGTCTGAATTCACCAAGGTATTGTTTTCGATAATGGAATCTTCGACCTGGTGGTAACGATTAATCTTTGAATTGGGCACGCCGTTCATCACCACAAGCGCACCTCCAAAACGATAGCCGGCCAAGCCCTCAAGATAATTATTGCGAATGGTTTGGCGCTTATTAATGACCCGAATGCCGCCGGTATGATCCGCTCCATTACCAAAAAAGACATTATTTTCTACCAAGGTATCGTTGCCATGGCGCATGGTTAACGTACCACGCGATTGGTAGAACACATTACCAATAAAGCGGTTCTTCCCTGCTTTGTTTGAAATGATTTCCAATTCACCATCGCAACGATCAAAGTAATTATTTTCGACTGTTGTGTATGAATCTGTTAATGAGTAGTGGCTAGTGCCAACCCGTAAGGTCTCGCCACCATTAGAACCGAGTATTTGTCTTGGGCCAAAATAGTTATTGTCGATTCGGTGATAATTCTCTTGGCTTTCTGGGGTATTTAAGCGCACCGCCATGGTAACGCCTTTGGTTTTCTTATTAGCAATATGATTGTGATCAAAACGATTATATTGCCCATACATCATGACCCAGCTTTCATTCTCATAACGCTCGGGATTATTGAAGCCGTCAATGACGACCTCGGTGACCCGCGAATGATTCGCTAACTCATCTTTATTCTTGCGAAAGGAAATAACCGCACTGGTGGGCGTATACCCATCTTTAAACACCAAACCCGAAACAATAAGGTGCTTGCCCGCCAAGCGCAGATTCGATTGGCCACTGATGATCACCTTGCCTGCGGTCTGGGCTTTTAAAGTGATGGGCTGTGTTTCTGTTCCTTGACCCTCAAATAGGATTTCGAAATCGGTCCAGGTCCCGTTTTCTAAGACAATAGTATCGCCTGCCTCGACACTTTTAAGTGCTTTTTGGTAGCCAGCGATATCACTGACTAGCTTTTCTTCAGCGTGAGCGGATGTCGGAAACAAAGCGCTTGCCAAAAATATTAGTAGAAATTGTATTAACTTAAACACCAGACAAACCTAGGTTATGTGTTGCTAGTAATGGTTAGAGTACGCGTCACTGTAAAACCGTTTTTGACCTTTTACAAAAGCTAAACGACTTGTGAGTAATCTGGATCAGCTGATCACTGCGCAGCATTCTCTGAGTAAACTTCCCTGAGCGCAGCCAAAAAAACTGAGGCCAAACAAATAACGGGCACGGTAAATACTCGTACCCGTTATTTTATCTCATCGTTACGAGACTAGAAGCGATAGCTGCCGCCGAAGATAATGCGACGATCAGGGAAGCCTACGAAACATAGAGGCCCACTGCCGCTGACGCAGTTTTGATCAATCCGCTCTTCCGTCAAATTAACAACCTCAACTCCAACGTTGAAATGGTCGTTAATGTCGTACGAAATACTGGCATTCAACTGGCCTCGGTCGCCGGTAACCACTGGGAAGCTAAAGGTACTGCTACCACTGGTGTTCGCACCGCCACCAAAGTCTTGTGTGCGGAACGCTTCACGCCAAGTGTAGCGAGCTCGCGCTGAGACACCGTACTTCTCGTAAAAGACAGTCACGTTATAGGCTGTTTCAGAAAAATCAAGCAGCCCGCGCTCAGCACTGACTTCGCCTAGCACTGAAAGACCTCGACCAGAGGTGCTATCGATCACCGATCCACCGCTGAAATCTTGAAAAGTTGCGTTGGCAACAAGGCCGAAACCAGACGCCCAGCCCAATGAATCTTCATAGCTTGAAAGATCGTACTGGAATGCTAGCTCAACACCTGTCTGAGTAGTAGTTTCAGGGTCGTTCCCTGGAATGGTAAAGTCAACACAGAGCCCTAACTGATTCGGGTTGCCAAGCACGTTTGGCACAACATCTGGATTAAAAATACCACCACCTGGGCAAGAAGGATCCGTCTCGCGCGAGAAACCGAAGGTGTTATTAGGGTCGGCTATCAAGGCAGCGCCTTCAAAATCAACACCAAAGATATTGGTTCGCTCTTTGCGGAAATAACCAATACTCGCTACTGCCGCTGGCGCAAAATACCATTCAAGAGAAAGGTCTAAAGAATCTACCTCTTCAGGCTCTAATCCGGGATTACCTAAGGCAACAACCGCGTTCTCACTCGGGTCGAACGTAAAGCCAGTCGCTAGATCATCAAAGTCGGGGCGACGAATGTCAGACCCAAAACCAAAGCGAACGATAACGCTGTCCGATGGCTGCGCAACAATGTTTAAGCGTGGCAACAAGAAGTCATAGCTACCTGTTGTCGTTTCCAAAGAACGGTTACCAGCGGCATCTTCGGGGCCAAAACCCGTTGAGGTGATCTCAGTATCAAGATATCTAACACCAACATTACCGCGAAAAATACCGTATTCGAAATTAGCCTGAGCATAGAGTGAATTAGTTTCCTCACTGATATCGAAGAAAGCGTTCTCATCCGAAGACAAGTTGAGCGTCAAATCACCATCAGCTTGAGGCTCCAATGCTCGTTGTTGCGCGAGAGCTGATTCGAGGATCGAAATAACCCCATTTGGGTCAGAAAACGATCGATCGGGATCAATCAACAGAAAGTTGCTGATGAACAAACCACGACCATCTGCCGCGTTGAAGTTACTTGGTCCGCGCACTAACAATTCTTGGAAAAACGTGCCATTCGGGCTGTCTTCTAAACGGCTGAAACCACCGATGCGATCATCAATGTCTTCAAATCGACTTGAAGACTCATTAAAACGGTAACCAAAATCAACAGAAGTGATGCCCGTGTCGCTGAAGGCTCGTGAAAAGTCTAAGCGAAACGCATCTTCCGAGTTGTTGGTGGTGTTTTGACCTACGTCTACCTGATCAAGAACCACATTTGCGGGGTTTGTCAGGTCCGCAACCGAAGGTGCAAACGGCGAGTCAAAGTTGATGCCAAACGACAGAGAACCGCCGCTTAGGTCATAGATAAACGGCACGCAGTTATCATTACTGGTGCTGGGGTCGCCTGAGGGCGCGCCATCTAGAGGACAGTTTGGATTAATAAAATTTAGAGTCGTATTGAGGGTAGGATTTGTTGTATCGGAGCTAGTCGATGCAATTTCGAAGCTCGCTGTCCATTTATCGTCTTTCCATTCGCCACCTAGAGAGAAAATCTCGCTTTCGGTAACTCGTGACCCAGTCTCACTAGTAAAACGCAAGTTAGGATCATCATCGTCGTTAGCTAAATTTGGCTCTAATGTGCCAGCTAAAGCTGCCGGAAATGTTCCTAGGTTTTGGCCACCGAGGTTGCCAAAATTAACCGTTTCAAACGCAGTTGGAACACTGATATTTCTTAATGAGCTTACCCCAGAGGCTTGCAGTCTGTACTGATCTCGGCTGCGCTCTTGTTCGTTGATAATCGCATCAAAATGGAATGTGAGATTGTCATTCGGGGCCCACTCGAAAGTACCCGCCAAATTAGTGGTTTCAAAGTCGTCATTTTCTTGTTCTTGCAACAAGAATTGAATACCCAAAAACTCTGAAGGATTCGCTCCGGGAGGCGACGCGATATTATCGCGGTCAGCACGTGGTCTAAACGACACCGCTTCTTGCTCAGTGTAGCTACCGCTTAATACTAAGCCAAAGCGACCCGAGTCCGTTTCCCATACATCGCCATAAGCTGCTGAAAAACGCGGTTGAATGCTTTCCGTTGATAGGCTGCTGTCTTCGCCTTGAACTCGTATGGCCCCAAGCGTTTTGGTCAACTCAAGCGGGCGAATCGTTCGTAGATTAATCGTGCCACCGACCGAGCCTTCGATTGTTTTCGCTTCAGGTGATTTTGTTACCTCCACCGCGCTGATAATCGAGGCGTTCACGTCCTCGAAATCGATACCGCTGCGCCCTGCTCCTGAACCAACGGTTGACACACCATTGATTTCAACACGATTCGCATTGGTTCCGCGGATTTGCACGCCAGTACCAATACCAGCGGTTCTAGTAATCTGAATACCCGTAATGTTCTCAAGTACTTCCGCCAAGTTTTGGTCAGGTAGCTTACCAATATCTTCAGCGCGAATTACTTCGATTAAATTGTCGGAAGACCTTTTTTCATCCAAGGCGTTCTGCAATGAAGCACGAATCCCAGTAATCACAAGCTCTTCTAGTTCATCGCCTTGATCAGTGTTTTGGGCAAAAGTGGGTCCAGCGGCACCAATCACACTTGCAACGGCACCAGCAATAAGTATTTTTTTAGTCGACAACCGCAAATTGGGCTGGCCGACTCTCCTCGTATCAAATGTCATCATTTTATTCTCTTTGTAATAATCTGGTCTTACATGCCACGCATATAGGCATTTATTTATACTTACAAAATATTATGACAATTACAACAAGATATTTTGTTTTTTAATAGAATTTGGTATGACATTCTTATCCCTAATTGTATGACAATTGTGAGGCCAATGTTTTCAACAGCTTACATCAACCACCTGAGCCAACGACCTAAGTGTGATGCGAAAGCTGAGTGAGCATAATTGTCATACAATCTTCATGCTTTGTTATCAATATTGTATTACAATCCGAAAAGTTGATGTTATGATCGAAATAAGAAAAAAACGAGAACTTGGCATGTCAGGAAAAAAGCGACTGTATTTATCAGTATTTAACGAGATATCTAAAAGGATTAATTCCGGGGAATTTCCGGTGGGCAGCCGATTACCAACTGAGCGCGAGTTGTCAGAGCGCTTTGAAGTCAGCAGACCAACGATACGAGAAGCCATCATTGCCCTTGAAGCCAAAGAGCAGGTATCCGTAAAAGCGAACTCAGGGGTCTATGTATTAGGCAGTAATTTAGCTAATGACGACTTTAGCCGTGAGATTAGTGCGTTTGAATTATTAGAAGCAAGAGTGATTTTAGAGGGCGAAGCAGCGGCTCTAGCAGCCCGAATGATAACGCCCGAAGAATTAAGAGAATTGGCCTTAGCGCTGAGCCAAATGGAACAAGAAGGTGTAGAAGATATATCCTCTTCTGGCGCAGACAGACAATTTCATACCATCATCGCTAAGGCCACACATAATCGAGTAATTGTTAAACAAATCAAATATTTATGGGACATTCAAGAGAATTTTGATCACATCCATGACGCTCATCAATCCGTGTGTGTTACCGATTTAAGCACTCGGATTGCCGACCATGCCGCCATCTATGATGCCATTGCGGCTGGTGAGGGCGACAAAGCACGAAAGGCAATGAGAAAGCACTTTTCTGACCTACTCGAAGCCATGCACAATGCCTCTGAAAAGGAAGCTGTCGAAGAAACCAAACGAAAAGTTTCAAAACTACGTGAGCGTTTTACGATCGGCGAAGTCGTTAACTTATAACGAAAGCCGTTAACTTATAACGAAAGTCGTTAACGTATAAGCAAAGTCTTTAAGCTATAACTAAGGCCGTTGAATTACCAGTTGAAGTTGTTGATGAATAATCAGAGCTTTAGGTCACCTATCTTATCTTGCCCATTCTTAAAATCGGCTAGCTAAAGCCGCCGGCAGCTGCACATTGAACGGTGCCTTTCGCCCTCGTAAAGAGTAAACTGCGTTAATGCAACATGTGTTTTTCACCTCGCGAAGCCATAGAGGAAAGGTCAAACGAAACAATCAAGACTGTTTGGCGTATCTTGATGATCTGGCGTTCGCCGCCATTGCCGATGGGGTTGGTGGTAGCGCATACGGTGAGGTAGCGAGCCAGCTTAGCATTGATGCCTGCCTTGACTATCTCGTGTCTGAGAAAGCATTGCCCTCTTCTAATACGCACAAAGAATTGTCTAACGCAATAAAAGTCGCGAATGAAGAAATCATCACTATTCAACGGAATGAGCCCAAATACGCAAAGATGAGCTCAACGCTGACTTGCTTTTGCGTGTGTGACTCAGAGCTTCATTATGCTTGGGTTGGTGATTCGAGGGTTTACTTGCTGCGCCCTTCAAAAGAATCGATTACGATGCTCAGCAGTGACCATACGCTCGATCGATCAAAGATTGATCCGCAAATGGCACCGCAACTTTATAAACGGGCAGCAAGCATTTTAACCCGAACCGTCGGCAGCATTCTGTTACTGAAGCCAGATACCGGCTTGATACCTGTTGAAACCGGCGATTTGGTTCTCGCCTGTACCGATGGGCTCACTAACATGGTACCCGATGAGCTGATACTCGAGTACACGACCAAGGCTGACATTGATACCTCAGAAGGCTTAGAAAAACTCGCGGATCGCTTGCTCGACAGAGCCTTGGATTGCGGCGGTGTTGACAACATCTCCTTTGTTTTAGCAAAAATAACTTAAGGTATTTATTGCTTTAAAAGCCGGATCATCTCAGCCGCGCTTTGCAAGCGTGAGTCGGGCTCTTTTTCTAAGCATTGCATCACGGTTTTTTCGACTACGCTGGGTATTTTTATTTTTGAAATTTTAGACGGTGACACCGGGTTGGTGTTTAAGGTGCTTTCGATCACTTGGCTCGCTGTATCCCCTTTTGTGGTCAATTCACCAGTCAACGCCTCATAAAGGATAGCGCCCAAACTGTAAATGTCGGTACGGCCATCGATGTCATCGTCTTTGTTTATTTGCTCTGGCGACATATAGCACACCGTTCCTTGCAACTTTTGAAAGCCGGTCATACTTTTATCTTGCGCTGATCTGCTGGCCGTTAATTCATCAAAAACGGCGATCTCTCCAGTTTCGCTGCGCACTTTTGCAAGCCCCCAATCAAGCAGTAACACTTCACCAAACGGCCCGACCAGTATGTTTTCAGGCTTGATATCTCGATGCACTACACCATGAGTATGCGCATATTCAAGCGCATGCGCCACTTGAATCACGATGTCTAGCAGCTGAGACAAATCATAGCGCTCACGAAAATTGATGATCTCGCGAAAGGTATAACCTTGCACTAACTTCATGGTGAAGTAGTAGTGCCCCTTTCGATCACGACCAAGCTCATAGGTCGGCATGGTATTGGGATGCTGCAACATGGCCGAGACGCGAGCTTCGCGAAGCAGGCGCTTTTGCTCAATCGGATCATCCGCAAACTCTGGCAAAAGCGACTTATAGCAAATGACCCGCCCAAGATGCTGGTCTCGGCATGATTGAATCAGCGACTTACCGCCTTTGGCAATGGTCTTAAAGTGCGAGTAACGAAAATTGGGATTGATCTGCTTGGCTAAATCTTTATCCGTCTGCTCGGTGTAGAGCTTGGGGTAATCGTCCTGCTTAAATTTTGGGAATTCACTCATACGAGCCACGTCTTTGGAGTTTGGTTGATATAACCAGTGCTGAGCTTAACGGTAGCCCTCGCTTGGCAAAAAGTAAATACGCGTTTGTCTGACTCCCCTATATGGTACAAAAGACAGGCACAAAAAAGGGCTGCTCGAAAGCAACCCTTTTTGACTTAATAAAAGCGGGGGCTTATGCCAAGGCTTCGTTCGTCGTTTTGATGATAGCGGCGGCTACCTTGTAAGGATCCGCATTTGACGCTGGGCGACGATCTTCCAATCGACCTTTCCAACCGTCTTCAACCGTACCTACTGGGATACGAATTGACGCGCCACGGTCTGACACGCCGTAGCTGAACTCATTAATTGATTGAGTCTCGTGCGCACCAGTTAAACGTTGGTCGTTGTCTGCACCGTAAACGCTGATGTGGCGCTCGATGTTTTTACCGAACTCTTCGCAAACTTGGTTAAAGATGTCTTCTTTGCCTAAGTCACGCATTGGGCCATTTGAGAAGTTCGCGTGCATACCAGAACCGTTCCAGTCAGTATCGCCCAGTGGCTTTGGATGCCAATCAACCGCCACGCCATATTTCTCAGCACAACGTTCGATTAAGTAGCGACCCAACCAGATTTCGTCGCCAGCGCGTTTGGCGCCTTTGGCAAAAATTTGGAATTCCCATTGACCAGCAGCTACTTCGGCATTGATACCTTCTACGTTTAGACCGGCTTCTAAGCAGATATCCAAATGCTCTTCAATGATGTTTCGACCGAACGCATTACGACCGCCCACTGAACAATAATAAGGGCCTTGTGGAGCTGGAAAACCATTGACTGGGAAGCCAAGTGGCAAGTTCGTGTCTGGATCAACCAAGAAGTATTCTTGCTCAAAACCAAACCAGAAGTCATCGTCGTCTTCTTCGATGGTCGCACGACCATTCGACTCATGTGGAGTGCCATCGGCGTTTAAAACTTCGGTCATGACCAAGTAAGAGTCTTTGCGGTCTGGATCAGGGATGATCGCGCAAGGCTTTAGTAGGCAATCAGAATCACTGCCATCAGCTTGCTCAGTTGAAGAACCGTCAAAAGACCACATTGGGCAATCTTCAAGCTTGCCACTGAAGTCGTTACGAACCATTGTTTTACTGCGAAGGCTTTGAGTTGGTTTGTAACCGTCAAGCCAGATGTATTCTAGTTTGCTTTTCATATTCGAAAATTCTCAAGAAAAATTGTAATAGTTAAAATGAAGCCTTTGCTTTGAACAAGGCAGCGATGCATTAGCACGCGTAATAGTAAGCAAAAACTGTTCCAAGTTTCATCAATTTTTGGAAAAAACCACACTCCACATTGACATAAAATGCCTATTTAAAATAAGTGTATACAAATCAATAATTAAGGGTAACTTAGTAAAGTGATTGCTTACACAAACATTGCACCAAAAACAATCAAACCTTACAGTAGGATGAACTAACGCACTGTTTTGGGTCATTTTATCTTCTATAATGCACCAATACAGGGCATCGAGTGTTGCGCTCGGACAAGAGCAAGGAATTAGATCAGCGATGTATTTAAATTGTTTCGTCAGATTTATCCAAGCCGTTTATAAACGGAGCACGTAACTGGCCTAAGTAATTTTGCGGATAATTAGGGTTAATCAAGCCGATTGTACCAACCTGTTCTTGAGGCTGGCCTTGCCGTTCGGGATGATAATACGTGCCAAAAAGTCGATCATAAACAATCAAATTGTTGCCGTAATTGTTATCCGATTGGCGTACATCTTTAGAGTGATGCCAACGATGCAATTCGACAACGTTAAAAATCCAATACAGCGGGCCGAGCTTGAGATCGATATTGCAATGCTGCGAATAGCCACACACTGCAGTAACCCCTAAATACATCGATAAAACCATGCCATCGGCGCCCAATAGAATCGGAAAAAACAATTCGGTAAACATAAACCATGCTTTATCGACTGGATGCGCCCTAGTTGCATTCCACCACCACAATCGTTGCGCTGAGTGATGAACTGCATGAAAGCGCCACAGCAAGGGAACTTCATGAGCCAAACGATGCCCCCAATATCGCCCGGCATCGGCCACCAGCATCAACAGTACTAACTGAGCAATTAATGGCCAGTCACTGGGCCACAATGAGCCACCAAATTGAGCTGCTAACCACACAGCCAACCCCGCTAAGAGCGCGATATACACTGGGCGAAGGAAAATCGGCAGAATCACATAGGCAACGGTTCCACTGATCAGGTCGGTAAAAAAATCGCCCTTAGGCGTATTCCACTCGCGTCGATACGGCATGGTTAATTCGGCTAACCAGAAAAGAAATCCAAGCCCAACCACAACCGCATACGTGCTCAAGGCAACCGAAACGCCCTGCTCTAACAATACATAGATAACCGTTGGCGTGCCGACAAGTGCCAGTGGGAATAGGATTCTTTGCACAACGGCGTAGAGCACTGAGGTTTGTTTGGTATCCGACATACTTTTCATTTTGTTGTTCGCATAAAACCCCAAGCGAGGGAACACATAAGTGTATACGACGTCTATTACTCGCGACTTAGCGAGTCATAAAAGGCTTTATCTCTAGAGCTGTTAGCTTCATTAATCACATAGGCTCGAATCGCCTCACTGGTTTTTGAATCCAGAACACCTCCAAAGTTTGGCATACCTTGACTGGCGAGCGCGCCGTTTTCAACCACACCCTGCCACGCCTCTGCGCTTTGCGTTATCGCTGAATAACGTAAATTTGGCACCAAGCCCGAAGAAAAGGCCTGATCACCGTGACAACTCGCGCAGGTTTCTGCATAGGCATAAGCGCCCGCTTTGATCACATCTTGACCGACATCCAGCAGAGTTGGAATCGAGACGGCCGACTCAGTGCTAGCCGGGATCGGCGGCAGTTCATCAGCAGCCCCTAGTTTGAACACCATAACTCGCCCTAGTTTTGGCGTGCTGCCAGTCGGTAAGACTCCACCATAGCCAAGCACATACACACCGCCCCATCCAGACGCCACGGCAATGTATTGCTCGCCATCTAGCTCATAAGTAATTGGCGCCGCGATTACGCCAGTTTGCGTATAAAACGACCAAAGCGGTTCACCAGATTGCGCATTAAACGCCGCAAAATGCGCATCGGCTGTGCCTTGGAACACCAAATTACCGCTGGTTGAGAGTACGCCGCCATTCCAAGGGCCCGAATGTTCGTGTCGCCACACTTCTTGTTGTTTGACTGGGTCCCAAGCGATCAAACGGCCCTTGAGCGACGCCTTCGCCGCTTTAAATACCGCTTTGTCCGTTGGTAGCCCTGCATAGATCGAGTCTGTGCCGGTATTCCAAGTACCCAAGGTGTATTGGTAGCCGGGCTTATCAACATAAACCCAAGGGGCTTCTTGAGCGGGAATGTAAACCAAATTGGTGTCGTGGCTGTACGACATGGGTTGCCAATTATGAGCGCCCAGCGGCCCCGGCAATTGGATGCTCGGTGCCTTTCCAGAGTATCTCGCCGACTCCGTTTCAACCGGCCGACCGGTTTTCAGGTCAATGTGCGTTGCCCAGGTGACGGGAACAAAATTATTGGCCGATATTAATTCGCCTGTTTCACGATCAACCACATAAAAGAAGCCGTTTTTAGGGGCTTGCATGATCACTTTGCGAACTTGGCCTTGAATCTCAAGATCCGCCAAGATCATATGCTGCGTTGCCGTGTAATCCCAATTGTCGGCCGGTGTGGTTTGGTAGTGCCAAACGTATTCGCCCGAATCGGGCCGAACCGCAACAATGGATGATAAGAATAAGTTGTCGCCGCCTTCAGGGCTGCGAATGCTGTGGTTCCATGGCGAGCCATTGCCTACGCCGATATAGAGCAAATCCAGCTCAGGATCGTAGGCCATTGAATCCCAGGCGGTGCCGCCACCTCCGGCCTGCCAATACTCTCCTGTCCAGGTTTTTGCGGCCATCGCCATCGTCTCGTTTTCAAAGCCTTGCGCTGGGTCGCCAGGCACAGTGAAAAACCGCCAAAGCAGCTCGCCACGCTCAGCTGAATACGCACTCACATAGCCACGCACCCCCAATTCAGCGCCGCCATTACCAATAATCACTCGCCCATCAATGACGCGTGGCGCACCAGAAATCGTGTAAGGAAGGCTTTTGTCAATGGTGTTGATGTCCCAATTCACCGCACCGGTTTTGGCATCCAGTGAGATAAGCCGCCCGTCCATGGTCGCGGTAAACACTGAGTCGCCCCAGATAGCAACGCCGCGATTAACCACATCACAGCACCCCTTAGCCGCTTGTTCTTTATCTATTTTGGGATCATAGCGCCAAATTTGCGCTCCGGTTCTGGCGTCAAGAGCGTAAACAACATTCCAAGTCGCGGTGGCATAGAGGATACCGTCGTGAACAATCGGCGTGGTTTCAATACCTCGACTGGTGCCTAAATCAAATGCCCACGCCAAGCCTAACTGATCAATATTCTGCGCATTGATGCGCTTGAGCGGCGAGTGTCGTTCCTCAGCATAAGTTCGCCCATGCGATCGCCATCCTGAATTGTCCGCATTAATAATCGCGTCGCGATCAACACTCGAACTAGCTTGGCGGTTTTTAGTTTGCCCATGGCTTAATGACTCTTGTCTGTCAGATTGATCATGACATGCAGATAACACTAAAAAACTGAGGCAAAACAATAAGTTAAGGTTTCTTATTTTTATCACCATGAATGCCTGTGTTTGATTGAGCCAGAGTTTACGTAAACCATCTATAAGAATAGATTTGCAGTCTGCCTAATTTCATGTCTGGGTACAACAATTCCGTGACAACAAATCTTTGGTGTATAGTGCTCGAATAATAATAAAAATTTCACCATTTATTGGAGGATACTCGAATGATTAAATCCCTTTTCAAAGTCGCTTGCGGCTTGTTTTTAGTTAGCGCGAGTGGCATCTCTCACGCCGATGAAACCTGCATGTCGCCCTATATGGCCAAGATCGTTGGCCAAGAGGATTTTGTCTACGTATGGACCTTAGGCGAAGAAGGCTTAGGAGACGAGCAAGACAAGTTAGTTACCATTAGCGTTAACCCAGACGCGCCAGACTATGGCAAAGTCGTCGATTCACTCTCGGTTGGTGGCCGCAATGAAGCGCACCATTCCGGTTTTTCAGATGATCGTCGTTTTTTATGGGCAGGTGGTTTAGACAGCAATAAGATTTTTATCTTTGATGTACATACCGACCCAGCTAAGCCCACGCTGCACAAAACCATTGATGATTTTGTCTCAAAAAGCGGCGGTGTGGTTGGCCCACATACCTTTTACGCACTCGCTGGCCGCATGATGATTACCGGCCTTTCAAACAATAAAGACAATGGTGGCCGCACTGCCATGGTCGAGTACTCAAACAAAGGCGAGTACGTGGCCACGCACTGGCATCCCACCGATGAAGATTTACGCGGGGCAGAAAAGTCGGGGCAATTTGCAGACGGCTACGGTTACGATGTGCGCGTTATGCCGCGCCGAAACGCCATGTTTACTTCGTCGTTCACCGGTTGGTCAAACTACATGATGGATTTTGGCACCATGTTAGCTGACCCCGAAGCCATGAAGCGCTTTGGTAACACCGCAGTGGTTTGGGATTTACATACTCGCCAACCCAAAAAAGTGTTTGATATGCCTGGCGCGCCGCTAGAAATACGCTGCGCTTGGAAGCCAAACAACAACTATTGCTTTACTACCACCGCGCTAACCTCGCAAATCTGGTTGATGTACGAAGACGAGCAAGGCGAATGGCAAGCCAAAGCGGTAGCCGATATTGGCGATCCGTCTAAAGTCCCGTTGCCCGTCGACATATCGATTACCTCTGATGACAACGGCCTATGGGTTCAAACTTTTATGGACGGTAAAGCGCGTTACTTTGATATTTCCGACCCATTTGCGCCCAAACAAGTGTACGAGAAAGTCATTGGTTCACAGCTAAATATGATCTCGCAAAGCTGGGACGGCAAGCGCGCTTACTTTACCTCATCACTGCTCGATAATTGGGACAAAAAAGGCGAGCTTGATGAGCAGTTTTTCAAATCCTACACCTGGGACGGCGATAAATTGAACCTTGAATTTGAAGTCGACTTCAAAAAAGAGAAGCTCGGCAGCGCACATCAAATGCGTTTTGGTGCCTATGGTTTGTATGGCATGGATCGGCCATGGGAAAATGAGCAAAGTGATGAGGGCGCCGACGAAGCCGCTGAATAATGCGCCGTTTTTTCTCTAGATACCTTTTTTGGGGAGCCGCGTTTTTCGCGGCTTCTCACGTTTCGATAGCTCAAACCTCGGATTCACAGACCGCTGATCGACAAGGCGTGTTCTTAGCGCCGGGCTGGGGCAAACTCTCTTTTGAAGCACCTGAGGCAGGCACGTATACCCTACCCGCCTTAGACGCCGCAGCCGATGGTGAAGTGCTCAATCATGAAGGTAAATCGTTACAACTTGATGATCTAACGGGCGAAAAACTCACCTTACTGAGTTTTATTTATCGCACCTGCGATGATGTGAATGGCTGCCCGCTTTCAACAATGGTGTTGTATTCCGTGGCCAATACGCTAGCTAAAGAACCCGAATTAAACGATAAGTTACGCATACTGACTTTAAGTTTTGATCCTGAAGGCGATACGCCTGAAGCGATGAGCGAATACAAAGAGGACATCTTAGGCGACACAGACCTCGACTGGCGTTTTTTAACCACACGCTCAAATACTGAGCTATTACCGATTCTTGATGCGTATCAACAAACGGTCGTGCAAGATCGTAAAAGCGAAGACGGTAAAGGCAAGTTCTCGCACATCTTGCGTGTGTATCTCATTGATAAAGAACGGCAAATTCGCAATATCTACAGCCTTTCATTTTTGCATCCCGATATTCTGGTGAACGACGTCAAAACCTTGCTGATGGAAGACGCGAACATCAAGAGCCTGCAAGCTAATTCTGAACAATGAGGTTTCAATTTGCCGGCCTCGCTCTGGCATTATTGCTTTGCCAATACGCCGCTGCTGACTCGAACACTGAAGCTTCCTCTGAGGCCGCCCTACCTTCCATTCGCTTAGCGCCTGGCGACGATAAAAGCGGTTACGACTCAACCGCTTATCAAACCAATTCACTTAGTCTTGAACACCGTAAAGGAACAGCTCTTAACCTTGCTGCGTTTGCGATTGAGCCTCAGCTTGGCCTTCCCGACCCAAAAGAGTCCCTAGAACTAGAGCCTAATGCAGCTGAAATCGCATTGGGGCGGCGTTTGTTTTTTGATCGACGTTTATCGCGCAACCAAACCATGTCGTGCGCCATGTGCCATATTCCCGAACAGGGCTTCACCAGTAACGAACTAAAACGCCCCGTCGGCTTTGAAGGTCGCAGCGTGAAGCGCAATGCGCCAAGCCTATTAAATGTGCGCCTGTATGAGCGATTTTTTGTTGACGCGCGCGAGACCAGTTTGGCTCAGCAAGCTTGGTCGCCGCTTTTAGCCAGTAACGAAATGAACAATCCGTCGATTGGCCATGTCCTTGAACAAATTAATCGCGACCCGGTTTACCAGCAACAGTTTAAGCAGGCTTACGGTAAACCAGCCGATATGCTCAATGTTGGCTACGCCCTAGCCCAATACCAACAAAGCTTGTTGGCGGGAGACGCGGCCTTTGATCGTTGGAAGTACGCAAGTGACAAAACCGCGCTCAGCAAGTCGCAACAGGCGGGCTTTGAGCTATTTACCGGCAAGGCTGCCTGTGCAAGCTGCCATTTGATTGGTGATCAGTACGCGCTGTTTACCGATCAACAATTACACAATACTGGCGCAGGCTACCAAGCTTCTATGCTCGGCGAGCAAAAAGAAATCACCGTTATTTTAGCGCCCGGCATAGAAACCACTATTCCCGCCGAAGTCGCTCAGCGCGTTGGTGAGCCCAAGCCCAATGATCTAGGCCGTTATGAAGTGAGCCTAAACCCCAAAGATCGTTGGAAGTTTCGTACACCAACCCTTAGAAACGTTGCTTTAACTGCGCCCTACATGCATAACGGCGAGTTCTTAACGCTCAAAGACGTTGTCAATTTCTATAATCAAGGCGGCCAAGCGCATTCTGCACTAAGCCCATTGATTCGCCCCCTGAATTTAAGCGCAACAGAAGTTGATAACTTGATCGCCTTTATGCAATCACTCACCAGCAGTAAGCTAAAATTACTGGTCGCCGATGCCTTTGCGGCCGACGTTCAAGACCCCGAATAAACTCATGGCGTTAAACCTTATTTTGTTTTACGCCGCCTTTTGATTAAACTGCTTTAATACCTTTTTACTGTTATGACTGACCCAGTGATCAAACCAAGCGAAAAACAGCCCGATGTGTTTGCTTTTTATGACAAAGGCAGCAGCACATTTTCTTATGTGGTCAAAGACCCTGATTCATCGGCGTGCGCAATCATTGATTCGGTACTGGATTTTGATTACCCCTCTGGCTCAATTCAGTATGGCAGCGCCGACGCTATTATTGACTGCATTCGCGAGCATGAACTAAACGTTGAATACCTAATTGAAACCCATGTACATGCAGATCACCTCTCTGCTGCGCCTTATATTCAAAATGTCCTAGGCGGCAAAATTGCCATTAGTAAGCACATAAAAATGGTGCAAGAAGAGTTCGGCAAGGTCTTTAACGAAGGCACCGAGTTTCAGCGCGATGGCAGTCAGTTTGATCTTTTGTTTGACGAAGACCAAGCCTACAAATTGGGCAATCTTGATTGCCTAGCCTTACACACGCCCGGCCACACTCCGGCCTGCACCACGCATATTATTGGTTCAGTCGCTTTTGTCGGCGATACGCTCTTTATGCCAGATGGCGGCACCGCGAGAGCGGATTTCCCGGGCGGTGATGCACGGACTCTATTCCATTCAATTAATCGCATCCTCGCCCTACCCGACGACACGCCTCTGTTTATGTGTCACGACTATCAACCTAATGGGCGTGAACTCAAGTATCAAACCACCGTTAAAGAACAAAAAACTAATAACATTCATGTGATGGAAGGCGTGAGCGAAGACGACTTTGTCGCCATGCGCCAACAACGCGATAAGACCTTGGGCATGCCTACGCTCATACTGCCATCGTTGCAAACCAATATGCGCGCAGGCTATTTCCCTGAGCCAGAAAACAATGAAACGGTGTATTTAAAAGTGCCGCTTAACGGTCTCAAGCAATCACTGGTAGCCAATAATAATTCGAAAACCAACACCAATAATAAAGATGAGTCGGCCTAAGGCGAACCCTTACTGGCCTAATACTCATCACTAATAATTAAAAATTCGGAGCTCAACTATGAATACGCAAACCAAGCAAGTGGATGTTCTTATCATCGGCGCCGGCTCAGCCGGTATTGCCACGGCCGCCAGTTTAAAAAAGCGCAACGCCGGCTTGAGTATCACCTTAGTTGACCCTTCTGCCGATCATTACTATCAACCCGGTTGGACTATGGTTGGGGGCGGCATCTTTGATGCCGAATCAACGCATCGTAAAACCGCCGATTTGATCCCTTCCGGCTGCCAATGGTTGCAAGACAGCGTAAGTACCATTGATGGCAGTAGCAGTCGCGTTACACTTGCCAGCGGCGATACTCTTGGCTATTCGCACTTAGTTGTCGCGCCCGGTTTAAAGCTAAATTGGGCTGGGGTAGAAGGCCTTGAACAAGCACTAGGTAACAACGGCGTCACCTCAAATTATCGTTACGATTTAGCGCCTTATACCTGGGAGTTAGTGCAAAACTTTAAAGGCGGCAAAGCGATTTTCACGCAACCGCCGATGCCGATCAAATGCGCTGGTGCCCCGCAAAAGGCTCTATATTTATCGGCTTCAGAATGGTTAAAACAAGGCAAGCTTGATCAAGCCGATATTCATTTTTACAACTCTGGCCCGGTGCTTTTTGGCGTCGCCGACTATGTGCCTGCTTTGATGGAGTACATCGAAAAATACAACGCCACTTTAGACTTCGGCCAAACCTTAACCAAAGTCGATGGCGAATCAAAAACCGCGTGGTTTAAAGACAGCGAAGGCAATGAAAGCAGCTCAGAGTTTGAGTTCTTACACGTCTGCCCACCGCAGACCGCGCCTGATTTTATCAAAGCCAGTGACTTATCGGATGAC
>CALAKU010000095.1 GCA_937922925.1 uncultured Arenicella sp.
GTTCGAAACGCGGCTAAACATTCAAGGCAATCGTTATACGCGTGACGCAAGTCTGAATTGTCTAACTCAACAATGACCTCTCGCAGATTTGAGTTTTTGTGAACGTCTTCGATAAACCGTCGATGGCTTGGCGGCCGATAAATGTGCAACTCGTCTAGATAGCTTTTCAATGGGTCTGCCGCGTGATTGATTTTTAGGAGCGCGTCCATGGTTGGCACAATAGACGATTGAGAACCCGTTTGGCCGCGTAAGAATTGGCCTTGATTTTTGAACTCATTGACGCCGGAATAAACCACGCCATTGGGCAACGCCGGGTTGTCTTTAAAACCATGAATCCACGGGCGCACTCGGTGAAAGTAAGCGTACGGGTCGCAGCGCTCGGGCATTCGATCAAAGATGGCGTTGATCTCGGCCCAATGATCGGCAATCTTTTTTAGGCCTTTAGCTATACCGTGTTGGTCTCGATGATCCGTGGCCTTAATCAGCAAGGGTATGCACGCTAGAATCTTACCCGCAACGGCTTCGATGGCGACGTGAATTAGTACAAACCAGGCTTCGTCTTGCCCTCCTAAAAAAGGTTGTAGCAGCCGAATATTGTCAAGCGTGATGCCGCCCCCCGGTTCTATCTTCGCCCAGTTATCCAAAACATAATTTGAATACGTGAGAATCGGTGGCTGGCCGGTGCGTTGGCTTAGTTGAAAAGTGGGCTTAGCGATTACCTCTGGTAAGATCGAATCAACCTCGCGTTCGCCCCAGACATAGCTTTGCAACATAAACGTGTAGTGCACCATTAATTTACGCGCTTGTGCGTCTGATGCGGTGGCACAAAACCCGCTTAAATCAAGCGTTGGTAACTGCTTTAAAAAGTGTCGCACTCGCCCAGTCACAATAAGATCGGGCAGGGCTTCAGCCATGGCGACGACCTCAGAAAACTCATTCGGGAGCCTGACTTGGCTTGCATCGTAAGCGGCTAAAAACCCCTGTTGACGGCTGACTTCATAGGCGGATATCTGCTTTAACTCTGTCATTTCACTGATATTGCGTATTATTCGATATACAAACAATATTAATGCGCCTTCATGCGCAAACTATTGCTTATTAATCTCATTACACTCAAGATTACGCAATGAATGACACGTTGGACAGAACAAATCAGAATATTATTGATCAACTCGAGCGCAACGGCCGAATCAGCAACGCCGAACTGGCTAATCGAGTGGGTTTATCGGCCTCGGCCTGCTTGCGGCGAGTTCAAGAACTCGAGCGGCGCGGCATTATCCAAGGCTACAAAGCACAGATTAATCGCCACGCCATTGGTTTAGGCTTAACTGCGTTTGTGATGGTCGGTCTGTCAGAACACACCACCAAAGCCGCGCAAGGCTTCGAGGATGCTGTCTCGGCCTCTCGCGAAGTCGTTGAATTGCACAACGTCACCGGCAACGTCGAGTACCTGATTCGCGTCGAGTGTCGAGACTTAGCCTCGTTCAAACGATTTCATCACGAAGTGCTGGGCAAATTGCCTTACGTTCACAGCATCACATCTCATATCTGCCTTGATTCTCCAAAAGATGATAGGGCTTAACGTACCCCAAAATAGTCGCTCTTTATAGTTGGGCGACTGTTTCGAAAATCTGAACGCCTTCGATCTATGACTGCCTTGGTTTTCACTTAAATCAAACACTCTCGTTTAGTGATCATGGTTTTCTCACCCTGATAATTTCCATAGAGATTTTCATGTGAGCCCTTAGAAAATACATCTTGTCTAACTGCATATTGGGATATCCAATCGATTAACATTGGCAAGTTTTTATCCTGCGCTTCTTTCGAGCCATACTTATGAGGCTCCCAAGGGCGGCTTCGTGCATTTTCAATACACTGCTCAACGGGTAAATTCATAAATATGATTTCGTTTGAGCTCGGTAGCGCCAGATCAAGTAAATCTGAGTAACACCCTTCTATCACCCAACTCGGGTTTAAGTTAATAAATTCGTCGATCTCAAGTTTCGATTCTTGCAAAGGTTTTCGCTGTGGCGGAGTAGTCGGCAACCAAGCCAAGGCATCAAGGTCTAAATGCACTAAACCCTCCTTGCTTGATAGCGTTTTTGCCAGAGTCGACTTGCCTGAACTTGAGTTTCCAAAGATTACAATTTTTTTCATTTTGCCAACTCCATACTCGCTGACGATGTTAACAACGATCGCCGCATCTTTGCGACTCGATCAATACAAGCTACGAACCATCTCTAGCAACTTGTTGACAGTGTTTAAGTTTCGCCCGGTGACTGAGACGCCTAGACAAGTGTCAATATTGGCGACCAGTTTAGAACGACCTATGCCATCTGGTGCGTAAAGGTAAAACACTTGCCCCGCGACTTTATAGCTTTCGGTTTCTGAAATAAGCTTTTGTAACTTGCTTTGATCAAGCTTAGGCTCGTCTTGACAATAATAGAAGTGCACGAGTTTGCCTTCATAGTTATCGAAAGGATTGCTGCGAACCGTTTGCTCGAACTCGGTTCTCGTTAACACCAGAATCTTAGGAGCAAACCCGAATTCGGACTCAATGATTGCTCCTAGTTCAGCCTCTGGATCCTGTTTGCTTTGCAACACAATATTGCCGCTTTGAATATAAGTGGATACATTTCGGAAGCCATTAGTTTCTAACGAAAACCTTAAGGCTTTCATTGGAATAAGGTTTTTTCCACCTACATTCACGCCTCTCAACAGGGCAACATAAGTGTTCATGCGAACCTCAACTTGTATCTTGTTAATCCAGAAGGATACATTGATCGAATACCGGCATTCGAAGCTAGCGGGCCAGAACTATACTTAGCGTCACTTTCGGAACACAAACCCATCTACCTTTACATAGAGCGAAATCCAACTCGATCACTCTACAATTCCTTAACATACACGGCAAGCGTGGCTGCTATAATCTAATGAGCGGCGTCGCCTGTGGTGTTTGTATACGCTTCAAATCCCTTAGAACCTAGTATTTTATTCCGGGGGTTGAATCGTAAAGCTGTTGTGCGTTCAAGTCAGGCAAGCCCGTCTTGCTCACTTGCGCGCCTGATGCGATATGTAGACCCCCACTTGAACCTTCGGTTCAAGGCACCAAGTGTTTACGGCATTTATGGGTGACGCTCGTTTTTATCATTTCTTTCAATACCCCTTTGTTCATGCCTTATGCCCTTTTCTAAAGCTGAAATACGCAAGCAGATTCGAGCACGCCGCCGATCACTGACGGCGAAGGAATTGGCTGACGCCGAGCATAACTTGTGCCAATCAGCACGAGGTTGTGCTGCGGTCTGGCGCGCTGAAAAACTTCTTTACTATCGGTCATTTGAAGGAGAGATCTCGCCGCAAAAATTGGTCAACAAACTACCTGCGAAACAAACTCTATTGCCGCGCATTACCCATTACGGCCATTGCACTATGCAATTTTATTCTGACCAGTATCTTGATAGCCATAATCGCTATGGAATATTAGAGCCAAGTGCCATCGGTGAACCAGCAAAGGCCAATAGCTTTGATGTGATACTCGTACCACTGGTCGCGTTTGACCGTTCTGGCTCGCGCATTGGCATGGGCGCTGGGTTTTACGACAGAGCCTTAGAGAGCCTGTCACACCAAGCGAGCACGCGACCCTTTTTGCTAGGGGTTGCACACGCATTTCAAGAAGTTAATGAACTGCCTTCCGAACCTTGGGATATCCCCTTGGATGCTATACTGACCGACTCCGAGTACATACTCGTCAAACACTAATAAGCTATGACTACTTATAATTTTCGTAATCGTCTTTTACTGGCACTGGTGACCCTGATTTTTATGGGTACTTCGATTGCTTCTGCGCAAGACGCTTCCACTAACTCCAAAACTAATACCGACAATAAAACAAACACTATGGTTACTCTTTCTACATCAGCTGGCGACATTACTCTTGAATTAGATGCTGAAAAAGCACCTAAAACCGTGGCTAATTTTCTCGAATACGCCAATGCTGGCTTCTACGACGGTACGATTTTCCACCGAGTGATTGCCGGATTTATGGTGCAAGGCGGTGGTTTTACCGAGCAAATGAATCAAAAGCCAACTCGTTCACCAGTCCCAAATGAAGCCGACAATGGCTTGCAAAATCTAAAATACACGGTGGCCATGGCCCGCACCCCGGACCCGCATTCAGCCACGGCACAATTTTTCATCAATGTCAGTGACAACAGCTTTCTTAACTTTAAGAGCACGCAACCCGATGAATACGGTTATGCGGTTTTTGGCAAAGTCGTGGCTGGGGAAGACGTCGTTGACGCGATGGAGCAAGTACGCACTGGCCGTGTTGGCCCGCATGGCGATGTTCCACTCGAGCCGATTATGATTAACTCGGTGAGCGTGGCAGAGTAACATTCAATAATAGAACGGTGTTGAACACCTCGTTTGCCCCTTTGAACGAGGTGTTAAAGCATTAGCAATCAAATCAATGGCGCAATAGCTAAACACCTAAGCTCAAGACAGATGGAGTTAGCTATCGCGCTAGCGCTTCGAAGTTTTTCAAGATCAAATCTTCTTTTTGCCCCCGCCCTCACGCATTGGCTTTAAGTCCCCCTCCTTGGGGAACATCCAAAGCCTGAATGTGTTCCCTCTTTTTGACTCAATATCTCGCTAAGCGGTTGGGCCTTGCGAGAACTTCACTATAGGCGAAACCGATATATATAGATATCACCCAAATGGATGATTTTGAGTCACTCAGGGGGTAATTTGGCCGGGTAACGGGGCCAAAATCACAGATTAGTGCTGGTGGCCACCGGGGCCATGGGCATGGCCGTGATCTAGCTCTTCTGTGGTCGCATCACGCACTTCGGCAACCGAAACCGAGAAATGCAGCTCTTTACCAGCAAGGGGATGGTTACCGTCAACGGTCACCGATTTATCGTCCATGGCCGTCACCACCACGGGCACAGGGCCTTGCTCTGTTTCGGCTTGAAAGCGCTTGCCAACTTCGATGTCTTTGGCGGCATCACCAAACGCTTCGATGGGCACGGTTTGAATTAGCGCTTCAACTGGGTTGCCGTACGCTTTCTCAGCACCGATAACGGCATCCACGTCGTCACCAAGAGTTTTGCCTTCCAAGGCTTCTTCCAAGCCGACAATAATATTACTGGCGCCATGCAAATAGACTAGCGGGTCTTGCCCTTTAGATGAATCCAATTCGTTGCCTTCATTGTCTTTAAGCACGTAATGAATGCTCACGACTTTATTTTTTGTGATCATGACCGGGGCCTCAAGGTGTGCGCTTCTATTTAGATTTAGGAAGATGCACTGAAAATAGGGTCGCGATTATGCCTTTTTGTTGCGCTAATTAAAAATCAAACGCCATCAAAGTCTAATAAATCCTGGTAGAAACAAGGAGGCTGCGAGCATAAAAAAGCCCAATCGGAGGCGACTCTCATTTCAACAGCACCTCACGATTGGGCCTACCCCACCGCTAAACTGCGCATTGAACCCTACAATCAAGCACGCAGTGCGATAAATCATCAATTGGATTTAACCGCAAAAAAGCGCCTTGGAAAAGATCATTATTGAATTCTTTTTACATCAACAAAAATTACTACAAGTCATTGTTTTTAAATACTTTATTGGAATGACAAATCCTGTCAAACGCGCCTATTTTGAGTCAATCTCTTGACAATCTGCATTGACGTAAAGTGTCGCTTTCAATAATGGCGAGCTTGGCGACTTTTATGGCTTGAACTCAGCTTGTGCTGGCTTTTACGATGGTGCTTTTGCTCTTTCTGACGCCGTTGCAGCACTTTAGGATAGGATTTTTGGCCAGACTCGAGAAAATCTTCTTCAATCGCGTTTGTGAGCAATTGAGCATTGATATCGAGAACCTCGCTACCGATATCAAACACGAGATCAAACAAGCGGTTTAGCGCGATCTTATGAGTTTGCTCGGTTCGAGCGAAAATTTCACGACTCAAATGCTCAAATCGAAAGAAGGGAGTTTGGCTTTCGGTGTTTGACTCATTCGCCAAAATTAAAGGCAGGCTGTTTTTAAAGCGGCCTGAGTTTGCGATCAAATCCCAATAGCGGGCAAATCGAGTCATGATTTGCACTTGCGAATACGTCAGTTGGTCGCTACTCACAATCGCGAACGGTGGATTCGGGCTAAACACAAGTTGGTGAGCTTGCGTGTGCCGGATAATCGGCGAGCCTTTTAAGCGCTTTAAAATGCCTAGCTGGACTTCATGCGGCGCGAGATCAACCAAGGTATTAAAACTCTGAGCAAAGCTCTCTAGAGATTCACCGGGTAAGCCAAAAATCAGGTCAGCGTGAATATATGCATTGGTGTTTTGCTTGATCCACTCCAAATTCGCCTTGGCTTTGTCATTGTCTTGGCGGCGGCTGATACGCTGCTGTACCTGTGGATTAAATGTTTGAATCCCAATTTCAAACTGCAAACTGCCCGGCGGGAATCGCTGAATCATTTCCTTAAGTGCTTCGGGCAAGTGGTCTGGCACAACTTCAAAGTGCAAGAACAAATCGTCACTCATGCGCTCAAGAAAAAACTCCAAAATACGCAGGCTATTTTTGATTTTTAAATTGAAGGTTCGATCAACGAATTTAAAATGCCGAGCGCCCCGCTTATGCAGACGATCCATCTCATCCAAGAACAGATCTAAGTCAAAGGGCCACGCGGTTTTGTCGAGCGCCGACAAACAAAATTCGCATTTGAACGGGCAACCACGAGACGCTTCTACATACATAACGCGATTAGCGATGTCGGCCTCGGTGTAAAGCGCATAGGGCATTTGGATATCTTGGAGTTTGGCTTGCCGCCCTGAGATTATTTTAGACGGTGATTCTCCGGCGTCTAAGGCTGCGACTAACTCACGAAAGCTGACATCGCCCCAGCCAGTGATAATGTGGTCTGCATGATCAATGATGGTTTGCGACTCAAGTTCATAACTGACTTCGGGCCCGCCCAAAACAATCGTAATCTGCGGCGCGATGGCTTTGAGTAAACTCACAACTTGCTCGGTTTGCACGATATTCCAGATGTAAACGCCAAAGCCGACCAAGGTAGGCTGACGCGCCAGAATTTTTTCGACGATGTCGTCTGGCCGTGTGTCGATAGTAAACTCAATAATCTGGCTTTGAGCTTGGTACTCACCAAGATTAGCTTGCAGATAGCGGAGCCCGAACGCACTGTGGATGTAGCGCGCGTTAAGCGTGCTCAAAACGATAGACGACGAAGCGTTGATTTTGGTATGAGGCTTTGTCATTCGACTTTCTCTTTTTGCGACGCTTGGCGTTCTCCTTGTTGCGGCTTGCGCTGCGCTGCCAACGCGTTCAGTACAAAAGCGGCAGCGTTGAATGCAAATGCCGCAGTAACGTGTGTGATGGACCCCATGCCGCCGGCGCAGTTTAAGGCGTTAGAGCGCTCAGCATCTGCCCTCTTTGCAGGCCGCTGAGGCGAGACTCCACCGTGCCCGTCAGGATAGGCCAACTGCTCGCTCGAATACACACACGGCACTCCAAAGGAGCGCTTTAGATTTTTAGAGAAACCGTAGTCTTGGCGCAACAACTTGCGTGTACGTGCTAGCAACACATCATGTTCGGTGCGGCTTAAGTCGCCTTGGCGAATCTTGCTCGGATCGATTTGCCCGCCAGCGCCGCCAACCGTTAACAATCGAATTTTTAAGCGGCGACAATGAGCGATCAAGGCAGCCTTGGTTCGAAAGTCGTCAATGCAATCCACAACGTAATCAAAATTTGCGTGGATCAACTCGTTGAGATTGTCACGCGTGATGAAATCATCGACGGCGTCGACCAAGCAATGTGAGTTTATTTGGCCAATACGGTCGCGCATTACGTCAACTTTGTCTCGGCCAATTGTGTCGGTGGTCGCAAGTATTTGTCGATTGATGTTCGACTCGGCAACGATGTCCATATCAATCAGCGTTATTTTGCCTACGGCGCTTCGAGCTAGGCTCTCGACTAACCAAGAGCCAACTCCACCTATTCCAATTACACACACATGGGCTTGCATCAATTGGCCCAGGCCTTGGTCGCCATACAAGCGAGCAATGCCGCTAAAGCGTCGGCCAGCCTGTCGCTGGGTTTCGCTATGCTTATCAGGCATCATAGATTGTGGGCGAGAAATTTCGGCCATAGGTATAATAAGTCTATGTCAGACATTCAATTGATCGACACACATTGCCATCTCGACTTTCACGAGTTTGATACAGATCGTGAGGCGGTGCTCGCGCGCTGCCATCAGTCTTCGGTACGAGACATTGTGATACCGGCAGTGGCGTTCAGTAGCTTTGAGCGAACTATAAAATGTTGTCGCGCTAGCAATGAGTTGCATCTGGCCTTGGGTTTGCACCCGGTGTTTATTGATCAACACCAACCTCATCACTTAGTTGAGCTGGATTCATTACTCAGCACAGAACCTGTCGTTGCAGTTGGCGAAATTGGTTTGGATTTTTATATCAAAGATTTAGACCAAGAAAAACAAATCGCGTTTTTCACTAAGCAGCTGATTATAGCAAAGCGTCACGGCTTGCCGGTTATTATTCATAACCGCAAAGCACACGATCTTTGCATTGAATTACTCGCCGAACACAAACCCAAAGGCGGTATTATTCATGCCTTCAACGGCAGTCTACAGCAAGGTTTTAAGTACGCCGACTTGGGGTTTAAACTGGGCTTTGGCGGGATGCTCACTTTTGATCGCTCGAACAAGTTAAAGCGCCTCGCGGCCGGACTTCCGCTAGATGCGCTCGTGCTTGAAACCGACGCGCCCGACATGACCGTGTCTGAGCACAAAGGCGCTCGTAATAGCCCTGAGTACATTCCATTAATATTAAAGGCCTTAGTCGATGTGCGAGAAGAATCGGCTGAAACAATAGCCTTAGCAACCAGCGAGAATGCTAGGCAAAGTTTAAACTTGCCAACGAACACCGGCAAACAACAGCAAACACCAGCAAACAAAGCGCTTTCTCAGAAAAACAAGCTATGATTTCTCACGACAAACGCCTGATTTTCATACACATCCCAAAAAATGCAGGCACCTCTTTAGAATCGCGCTTGGTTGATTCAAGCAGCGAGTGCCTGCGCGATCAGTGGGATCCTCGCATACAGACTACTCCACTAAATCATCTTACCTTGCAAGAGATGGTTGAACACAACTTCATTAGTCTTGAGCAAGCGCGGCGTTACTTTAAGGTGTGTTTCGTACGCAATCCGTGGTGCCGAACTATCTCAGAGATCACTTACCTTGGCGATCTTCTGCACGGCGAGACCTATGAACAACGAATCATGTCTTTGTGCCACAAAGAACGGTATGGAAACCATATACGGCCTCAAGTAGACTTTATCGACAACGAATTTGGTTTAGAAATGGATTTTATTGGCCGTTTTGAAAACCTTACAGAAGATTTTCAAACGCTTTGTGAGCTTGCGAAGCTTACCGACACTAAGCCGCTTAATCATCTTAATGCCACCTCGCATTTGGCGTATCAAGACTACTTTAGTCCTTTGACTCGGGACCTAGTGGCGCGCAAATACCAAGCCGACATTTCGCGTTTTGGCTATCACTTCCAAGAATCTAACTATTCATAGTGATAGTTACTAAGCGCATTGATATACCAGAGCATTTGGCGTTGCTGCGCTAAATCAGGCACCACCACCCAGCGTTGCGACAGGGTATGTAAATACTGGTCGATCGCATGGTGCTTTTTTAACCAGCTGACCATATCTGCTTCGTTATCGGGCAACTCATTGAGTAGAGTTTCAAACACCGAATGGTGATAGGCCACTGCATGAGTGCAAGTGAGATACTGGCCGTCTGGCATGGCTTCAACACGAGGCGTGTCATTGTCAAAATCGAATAATTCTCTTTGATACACGCCTCCCAAATACAATAGTTGCCAAGGTTGATTAAAGTCACGCAGCGCCATTTTCAAAAGAGTGTCGGCACCGGACAGGAAGATCGCGTCGTCTTCAAATACCAAAATGTTTTCAAGCTTGTTGTGATGCGCATTCGCAATAGCCTTACGGTGCGACAAAGCGCATCCAATATGATGATTCTCGGGCGTGTGCACAGCGGAGATGCGATTAACCCGCTCGCCAATTCGTAAACGTTTCAATCGCTCTTGCATGGCTTGCCATTTGTCTTGGCGATGATCTAGGTTTATGCAAGCGATGGCGCCGAAAAGCTCGAAGGGCGAGTTTTTTTCGGCATCAAGCGCTTTTTCTTGCTGATCGACAATATGTTTTACATTAAGTTTTCGAAAGTGTGCTTTGGCCTCGACAACATCCAAACCAACCTCATTGAAACCTCGCAAGTAATTATGTACGCGATCGTTCCAGTTCACCGAGTAAGGTGGCCCATTTGGTCTCTCGAACCGATGCGCCCAACGCAGAAAAGGCAAACACAGGCACCGACCACCTAGCTTACGAAACTTCTGGTGGATATAGCCCTCTTCGCCGCCAAAGCCCCGAAACCGCGGATTGAACCCCGGCCAATAGTCACGATTAGCAACAAAGGAACCTAAGCCCTGCATGTCAATTTCAAAGGGCGGGCCATTTTCATCTTTTGCTCGATCATCCAGCGACCAACGACCGTAAAACCCACCTTCCCATTCTGGGCGCAAATGGCTGGCGGATACCCTGCCTGCATCGTCAATCAATGGGCCTTGCAGTAGTTCATTTGGCTCGGCTGACGACTGCAAATAGTTAACTAACTTGTCGAGGGCGCCCGGTGCAAACATGACATGGCTATCCATACACAGCACCCACTCACCCCTTGCGAATTCAAACAATTGGTCGCGCACCGCTGTGCCTTGGCGCTCGCCGTAAGGCTCATAGCGTAAGTTTGAAAAGGTGTTGGCAAGCTTTTTTAACGAGTCAGATGCAACGCCGCCCGGATTATTGTCCAAGACCACCACTTCACACTGTGCCATCACCTCGGGATGATAGAGAGCCAGAGCCGTGACCGAGAAGTAGACGCCGTCATAATCATCGTAGGTCGCCATTCCAATCGTAAGAAACGGCGCGGGTTTCGAACCATCAGAGCTTGCCGCCTTTCCTTCTTGCTCAAACGAAGCCATTGGGGTTTCAAAACCGAGCAACGCTTGCAAACGGTATTGAAGCCTCTGTGGATCAAAGCCTTGACCGAAAGACTTGATGACGGCCTTTCTGTCTTTTAAACCAGCGGCGGTAACCTGAGCTGGCACCATCACCCACTTAGTATTCAACACAGACTGAGCGTGAATAAAAGTTGAGGCGGTTTCGGAGACAATGACATCAAATTCCGACACGGGATACGTTTCGTGATTGGCGCAAACCAATATGGTTTTTGCATCCACGCTTTGCGAGTCTAGTGTCGATTCAACACAAACGATAACATCCGCGTCGGCTGTCTCTGAGACCACCATCACGGTGTGAGCTATTTGCGTAATTAAATACAGAGCGAGTTCGCGCTGGCGGCTGGTTTCAGCATCAGCGATTACCGCAACTTGCAATTCAGGGGTCGCGTAATTGGCTTCACTGGCTTTGGTTTCAATAAGGCCTTTATCGATAAGGTCTTGCACCAAAACCCAACAGTCTTGACGATCGGCTCCTGCATGAAATTCCACAATCCGATCGCATAACTGAGCATGCGTTAAAGGCTCGTCTAACAATAACCAAGCGCGCAACACTTGGCCGTTAACCTGCCATATCGCGTTGGTCTGGGTCAGAGTAAAAGAGACCAGGTCTTCCTTGAGTTGCTCTATTTGAGAGGGAGCAGGATATAGCAGCTGGTTTTGCGTCACGCCGTTATCGTATGGTTTTGAGCAATATAGCTCACCATGGTTGTTTACTATGGTTTGAGTGTAACATCGCTGAACACTCGCTCACAGGTACAGGTATTCGGAATTTGATAAGCAAAATCATTCCAAATTCGTCGGCGCCAATGTAGATGATTACTCCCCTATTTATTTTGGATTGGGTACACTAAGGCTTATACCGACTCAGCCGATACTCTCATGCAAAATACCTTAACCGCCGCTGTAATTTTGATTGGTAACGAGTTGTTGTCAGGCAGCATTGAGGACCAAAATTTAGCCCACATTGCAAAAACGCTTGAACCCAAAGGTATTCGTGTTCGAGAAACTCGAATCATTCCTGACATCGAACAAGAAATTGTCGACGCGGTAAATGCCTTACGAAGTAAATACGATTACGTATTCACGACTGGCGGCATTGGCCCCACGCATGATGACATTACTTCGGATTCGATTGCCGCCGCTTTTGGTGTCGAGAATGTGGTTCAACAAGAGGTATTCGATGTCATCAATGCCTATCTCACGAGCAAAGGCGTTGAATTTACTCCCGCGGCACAGCGGATGGCATACGCGCCCGAAGGTGCCGAGATGATTAAGACGGACCAGTCCATAGTGCCGGGTTATCGCAAAGACAATGTCTTCGTTATGGCTGGCGTGCCCCGCATTATGCGCATGATGCTTGACGACATCTTAAACTATCTGCAAACCGGCGTTGCGATTTACAATCAAAGTGTCCATGCCAATGTTGGCGAAGGTGAAATCGCCGCAGCCCTAGAGGCTATTCAAACTCAACATCCAAACATTGATATCGGCAGCTATCCGCAAGACAAGGACTCAACCATTAGCAACTACCGCGTGATCTTTGTTGTTAAGGGAACCGACGAGAGTGAGATCGCTTCAACCTGTGACGAAATTTTAACCGCTTGCCATGCTGGCGGCTACGAAGCCGTAATGAGTTAATACTCATCCAAAAAAGCGCAAGGAAGGCAACAACAGCGAACAGCGCAACAAAAACGCAAGAAACACAAAAAAGCGTTCACCTAAACAGAGTAGCAATCAAAGAAGTGACACTTGTCACCCTAATCTGCTGTCAGATTGCAATCGTTAAGATGCTCGCCATCGCTCATAGTGGTTCACAGATTCGAGGAAACCACTATGAACACACAGACTTATCACGATGGCGAACAACACATCAATTCAACGACCCTGATCACCCTCGATCTGGTGTCGTTGACATTGTGCTGTTTTATTGTTTTCGCGCTCTATCTGAAACCATCGCTTATCAAGACGTTAGAAACGAATACAATTTTCTCAGAGTCGCTGTTGTGCAAACCAATCACTCTCGATTTATGGTTTGCCAAAGCGAAAGCTGAGTTTGATTGCGCAAAATTAGGTTCATGGTCTTCTCGACAAACCGAAACTCAACGATCAAAATAGGATGACATCATGCAAACTTTGAATACAGCCAATCAACCCAAACCCAGCCTCGGCGAACGGCCAGCGATTTATCTGGTCTATCTAATTTTCTTTTTTGTGCCATGGCTATTTCAGCCCCCCACAAGCATAGACATTGTCGCGATTGTCGCCGCCTTGCTGGTGTTCGTGCCAGTCTATTTAGACGCTCACAAGCGCGAGGGCTTAGGAAGCCTACCCCACATCGTTGTGATTGCGCTGATCGCATTTGCCATGTCTAACTTCTTAGGCTCTTTTGGCATCTTTCATATTTACGCAATGGTGCAAGCGGCATTTCTTCGGCCCACTCGCGTTGCGATCCTGACAATGGCGATACTCACGATTGTATTCTCTATTTTCGTATTTGCTATCGACGCCAATTTCTGGGATATCAGCATTCCCTTAATGATTGGCGTTGTGGTCGGTATTGGTTGTTTGGCCACGGCCGACAGCATTGCGATCAATCGCCAGCGAGAACAAAACCGAGAATACGAAAAAGAGATGGCCGCGCTCAACGAACGAGAACGCATCGCCCACGACCTGCATGATTCACTGGGGCAAACCCTCACCATGGTTGCACTTAAATCTGAAATCGCCGCCAAACAATTGCAAGACTCGCCCACCAAAGCAAAACAAGAAATAGCCGACATTCAAACGGCCGCACATAAAGCACTTGAGGACATGCGCAAAGTAGTCAGCGACATGAGCCAAACGAGTATTGCGATAGAGCTTGACCGGGCCAAGAAGAACCTCACATCCACCGGCATATTATTCACACTGTCTGGAGAGATTCCAGCGATTAGTGCCAATCGCCAACATTTAGTAGGCTTAAGTTTACGAGAGATTTTCACCAATATTGTTCGGCATTCGCAAGCAAATTCGGTCAGCACTGATATCAAATCGAGCGCAAACGAGATTTGCTTTTCGGTATCAGATAACGGTGTTGGATCTATAGATGCGCAGCAAATCGCTGAAGGCTCTTTACCCGCTGAGGGCTCTTTACCCGCTGAAGGCTCTTTACCCGCTGAAGGCTCTTTACCCGCTGAAGGCTCTTTACCCGCTGAAGGCTCTTTACCCGCTGAAGGCTCTTCATCTGCTGAAGGCTCTTCATCTGCTGAGGGCTCTTCATCTGCTGAGGGCTCTTCATCTGCTGAGGGCTCTTCATCTGCTGAGGGCTCTTCATCTGCTGAAGGCTCTTTACCCGCTGAGGGCTCTGGCCTAAACAATGTGCGAGCGCGAGTAGAACAACTGCAAGGCCGTGTGGTGATTACGCGTCGCGATGGCTTTACGGTGCAACTTTTTATCCCGGTAAACTCCTAAATTTCATGACGATCAAAATCCTTATCGCTGAAGATCAAAGCCTATTGCGCGGAGCGATGGCGAGCCTGCTCTCATTAGAGGCAGACATCGAAGTCATCGCTCTAGCCCAAGATGGTCTAGAAGCTTTGGAGCTGATCAAGCAAAACAACATTAATGTATTGATCACAGACATTGAAATGCCCAATATGACCGGCATAGAGCTTGCGCAGCAACTGCAAGAGCTTGGCTCTAAAACTAAAGTCATGATTGTTACAACCTTTGCCCGCCCGGGGTATCTTGAGCGGGCACGATCAGCCGGCGTTACCGGTTATGTTTTAAAAGACGCACCCAGTGAGTCCCTAGCCAGCAGCCTACGCCGTGTCGCTAATGGCGAGCTTGTTATTGAACGTGGCCTCGCCGAAGCGGCGTGGGGAATGCCTGACCCAATCAACGATCGACAACGCAATATTCTGAAACTTGCTGAAAAAGGGCAAAGCAATAAAGAGATTGCCAAGACCTTGCATTTATCTGCGGGCACCGTTCGTAATTACCTCGCGCAAGCCATGCAAAAGCTTAATGCTTCAAACCGTATTGAAGCCTGCCGCATTGCACGCGACAATGGCTGGCTATGAGGCCGGCTTATGAGTAAATTGAAATCCATTTTAGTCTGGGATTTGCCCACGCGCCTCTGGCACTGGTTCACCGCCGCAGCCATTTTTTATGCGTGGTTCAGCATCGAGTTTCTCGAAAATATGGATCACCATTTTTGGGCAGGTTACACCGCACTATGCCTGATTCTGTTTCGACTAATCTGGGGTTTAGTCGGCGGCACGCCCTCTAGATTTAGCGAGTTCTTTAGGGCCATATCAAATCTTAGAGGTTATAACGCAACGCTTTTGCAAAGAGACTCTACATCGTATTTGGGCCATAACCCAATGGGCGCTATTGCGGCACTCTTGATGATGCTGTGCATCGCCATTCAGGTAGTCACTGGTTTATTCAATACAGACGATTACTTTTTCGGCCCATTGAGCGGGCTCGTCGATACAGAGCTGCGAAACTTGCTTGGGCGCATTCACGAATGGAATTTTGATTTACTCACTGCATTTATCGTTCTGCACATTGCAGCCATCGGCTTTTACCAATTTTATAAAAAGCAAAGTCTGACAAAAGCAATGATTAATGGCCGTAAAACCACAACTGCCAAGGAAGAAGTCGGGTTCAAATTTGTGAGCCTTTGGTTAGCACTAGCCATCTTGTTAGCTTGTGCCGCCGCCGTATATGCCCTAGCCAATTGTTGCGCAGATTCAATCCCGAGCGGGGAGATTTATTTTTAAGAACGGGCTAAAGACTTGCTCTCACTGGAGACTCGTACTTGCTTTGAAAGCACTGAAGCTTGAGCGAGCAAGCCAAGCCTAGCGAGAACAGGCTTGGCTTTCGGTTTAGCAAATCGAATCACTCGTCTTTTACGCGAAAGTCTCGATGGCAGCCGCCACAAGTTTTACTGCCAAACTCACGCACATTAAAATCGGCCATGGCCCCCTCTTCGCTTAGCGCTTGGGCTGAACTAACAAGAGTTTGGTTCTTTTCTTGAAAGGCTTCAAAGTCTTCCCAAATCTCAGGCTTGGCTTTTGAGCCTTCGGGAATGCTGTCTTTGATCTTAAACCCTTCTTCAGTCATACCGGCCAGTACCACTAAATCAGACGCATGCTTTGAGAACGCCGCTTCATCGCCACCTGCTTGAGCGCCGTAGAGCTGACCCAACTTCCACGAAAACGTTTGAAACAAACTGGTTCGAAATTTATACGCTTTTTCTTCTGGTGTCGGCTG
>CALAKU010000096.1 GCA_937922925.1 uncultured Arenicella sp.
AAACCGTAGTTCATTGTCACCGCGCCGGCCTCTTTAGCCGCATCAATGGTTGAATAAACCGCGCCATCAACTGGGTTGCTGATCACGTAATGCATGTTGGAAAAGTCGACGCCACCGGTCAATACGCCTACCCAAGGCATAATGATGTCGTCAACAAATGATTTTACGATGGTGCCAAACGCGGCGCCGATAACAATACCCACGGCCATGTCGACAAAATTGCCTTTCATGGCAAAGTCTTTAAATTCACTCAGCATAAGTTGCTCCTGTTGTTCTCTGTAACAGCTTGTTTATTAGTTTAATAGCTTGAATAACGGTGGTGTGTTGCGAGAGCGCGAGACTACTGACAGCAAGAGCAATTACTACATTATTATTTTATCAATCAAGACGCCTGCCGTTCGCATTCCCCGCAACGGCACCTATTAAATCCCTCTCGCTGGTAATTTGCAAGCGGGCACTAGGTCTGGAACTGTAAATTTGTTTGATAATATGGATGATCGGATACGCCTTTAGGGAAGAATTCGCCGCCAACAACCTTGAATCCTTTACTCAAAATCCAATCTATCCGCTGAGGATCTGATTCGATGTTCGCGATGTCAATTGCGTCACTGATGTCGATATCACTCAAGGCATTATTAAGTTCTGCGGCCGTGCAATTAAAGTCGCCGACTAAGATGGCTGGCGAATACTTACTAAATTCACGCAAAACCACTTCTATCTGTTCGCTGCGGCCCGTCTTGGTGTGTAAGTGGGTATTCAAAAAATAAAAGCGCTGATGTTGCCACTCAACTTCAGCAATAGTGAGATTGCGATAGCTCTTTCCAGAGCGATCGGGCAGCATTTTGATTTGCCAGTTCGTTACCGGCAGTTTGCTTAGCAAGGCATTGCCTCGATGGTCTTTGAAATACCGTCGCCGAGTTGCGCAAAACAACCAACCAAAGCCGCCAATGTTTGCTAATTGTTCTGTTTGGCTGAGGCCAACTCCCACGTTATTGAGAAGGCTTGGTGCGTAGACTTCTTGCACGCCAACGATATCGGCGCCGGCCAGTACTTGCGCGCTGGCGGTGATGTCTCGATGCCCATCATCACTTTTGCCAGTTTGAATGTTGTAGGTAGCGACTTTTAGTATTTCTGATTTATTGTGGCTTTCTGGATTGTCAACTCGTTCATTGATGGTGTTGAGCCCCACGCCGTTGCGCTCGCTCGCCGGACGTGCCTTGCGAGCAAAAAGCAAAGCAGCAAGGCCGGCGACTAGAAGCAGGTAAGCCATTCTTTTATTTGGCGGCGACCAAATAAGCGACGTAACTTAAACATGCCTCGCCTTCGGTGCTTTTAGTGAACTCGCCGTTGCCGCTTTCACCATCTTCGTCGGTGCCTTCCCAGTAACAGTCAACTTGTCCAAAGCCGGCTTCTTCAAGCACTTCTTTCAATTCAGGCAAACCCCAAAGCCGCCATTCATAGGTAAACGCGTCTTTCAACTCGCTGCCGTCTGGAAACCGAAAGTGAATGTGCAAACGAGCTTCACCGGTAATTGGGTTGATCGAATCTTGATCCCAAACATAGGTAAAGCTCTCGTCGTCGACCTCGGTTTCCTCTTCCAGTTCTTGAATGCTCTCAGGCCCGCCGTGTAGATCGCAGATAAAAATGCCGTCGTCGGCTAAATCTTCATAGACCGATTTAAAATAGGCCAACATTTCGGGCCGGGTTTTGAAAACCCAATACGAGAAATTTTGCGCGCAACGTACATCGGGCGCTTTTCGGCTCGGATTGCGAGCATCCTCTTGATACTGAACGACACGCTCAGCGTCTTTGCCTAACGACTTTAAATTATTCTCTTTACCCCAGGCTAATGGTTCCGGGTCAATATCATAGGATTCGGTGGTAAAGTCCTTACCTTGTTTGACCCAATAGGCTGAGAGTAAGCATGTGCCGCAAAAGTCTTCGCGAAAGTGCCTTGGTTCTTTACCTCGAATCTCGCGATAGGTGTTGAATAAAAACTCGACGTCGGGTTCAGCCGATTGCACCGCGCGTTGATATAGTACGTATTTATCGACCGAGTTAGCGGTCAGTTGTTTGCCCATAGTGTGCTCTGTAAATTATCTCGGCTTTTTAAAAGAACGAAGTGTAGCTGAATTGCCAAGCTCCTCGCTATACTCTTGGCTTGCGATTTTACGATTCAGATGTCGAAGCGTTCAGACCGCAAAAATCAGCTGTAAGAAAACGCACATTCTTCAAAACTCTTTGCAATAACTTTCGCTAAACCATTGATAAATTTGGCTTCTATTAAAACCGGGTAAATCGATCGAATTGGGAGTTATACACAAAATTTTCTGAGTCAAGTGGTTTTCGCTTATTTTTCAATGTAACTGAAATGTAATCTAGAGAAATTCGATAAGTCATTGATATTTATAGAAAAAATAAGTTGCCTAATTTTTAATCAAAAATCATCAAGCCAATAATCATCACGTGTTACAACCCGCTCGACAGATTTATACACAAAGTTATCCACAGGTATTGTGGGTAAAATTTGCGCGTCTAGGCCTAAGGTTTTGATGACTAGCGACGCTGTAATTCGCGTGGCGGTGCCAGTGCCATTGCGGCAAGCCTTTGATTTTGTTATGCCCCCGGAATATCCGATGCCAGAAGTCGGCAGCCGAGTATTGGTTCCCTTCGGCAAACAAAAGTTAGTTGGCGTGGTTTTAGCGACCAAGGTGTCATCGGATTATCCGCTGGCTAAACTCAAACCGATTATTCGTGTTCTTGATTCGCAGTCGGTGTTTGACGATTCGTTATGGCAAACCCTGTTGTGGATCACGCGTTACTATCTTGCACCAATCGGTGAGGTATTCGAGGCGGCTTTACCAGTACTCTTACGCCAAGACCAAGCGATGCAGCCGGCCGCTATTAAGTCTTGGCGTTTAAGTGACTATGCGCGGTCAGCACCGTTAAGTGAGTTGGAACGAGCGCCCATCCAGTTGGCGATAATTCGTAAGTTCTTGAATGCCGGAGAACTCAGTGCCGCTGATTTCAAAGACAATACATCGAGTTGGCGGCAAGCTATTAAGAGCCTATTAAATAAGGGTTGGCTCAATGAGTCCGAGACCATCGAGCAACCACGACCCCCGAGCTTGGCGAAACGCAGTTTACCCGCACCGACTTCCGAACAAGCGCTTGCCATAGAGCAACTCAGTCTAACCGTCAAAAAGGGGGAGTTTAGCTGCACTTTACTTCATGGCGTGACCGGTAGTGGCAAGACGCGGGTTTACACCAGCGCAATGCAAACGATTCTAGAGCAAGGCAAACAAGTATTGTTGCTGGTGCCAGAGATTGGTTTAACGCCCCAGTTGTTAGAACGCCTTGAGCAAGACTTGCCTTACGCAATGGCGGTCTTACATTCGAATTTGAACGATCGAGAACGTCATTTGGCTTGGTGGCAAGCGCGCAACGGTTCGGTCAAAATTGTCGTCGGTACCCGATCTGCCCTATTTTGTAGTTTTGAAAACTTAGGCTTGATTGTTGTCGACGAAGAACACGATGCTTCTTATAAGCAGCAAGACGGTGTGCGTTACCATGCGCGTGACGCGGCGATTTATCGGGCTAAGCTATGTGCAGTGCCCATCGTGCTGGCCTCAGCCACACCGGGGCTGGAGACCTTGGTAAACGCGCAACAAGGTCGCTATCAAAAGTTAGATTTACGCGAGCGGGCAACGCAAGTGCCTTTGCCCAAAGTACAACTCATAGATTTGAATCGAGAGCCTGCTGCTGATGGCTTATCGCCGAGCTTGGTCGCGGCGATTAAGGCGACCTTAGCCGACAATAAGCAGGTGATGTTGTTTCTAAATCGGCGGGGCTATGCGCCAGTCTTGTATTGCGGCGATTGTAAACACAGCGCGAGCTGTCATCGTTGCGACTCGAAACTAACCTTGCATCAAGCGGCGCGGCAAATGCGCTGCCATCACTGCGGTTATCAGGGGCCTCAACAAACCAGCTGCTCGCATTGTTCGTCAAGTAATTTACTCACCGTGGGCGAAGGTACGCAGCGGGTCGAAACGGCCCTGGATGTGCTGTTCCCAGATGCACGAATACTGAGAATAGATCGCGACAGTACTCGGCGTAAACACGCGCTCAGCGAAGCCCTAAGCCAAGTACAAAATCACCAAGTCGACATTGTGCTGGGCACACAGTTAATCGCCAAAGGCCATGACTTCCCCAATGTGGCGATGGTCGGCATACTTGATGCCGACGCCGGTTTGTACTCAACCGATTTTCGTGCGAGTGAATCTTTGTTTCAACAATTGATTCAAGTAGGTGGCCGCGCTGGGCGCCACGGTGACGCAGGGCGAGTTTGGATTCAAACACATTTCCCTGAACACCGTTTTTTTGATTACCTTAAAACTCACGATTTTGATGGCTTTGCCGAACTGCTCAAGCAAGAGCGGCTTGGTTCAACCATGCCGCCTTACGGCTTTTTTATATTGCTGCGTGCTGAGTCTACGCATCAGAATAAAGCGATGCAGTTTTTGCGTCGTGCCAGGGAACAGATGAAAGGTGATGACCAAGTTAGTTTGATGGATGCGGTACCAGCGCCAATGGCGCGCCGCGCTGGTCGTTATCGAGCACAATTGCTTTTGTGCAGCACGACGAGATCAAGTTTGAATAGTTTGTTGGATAAGTGGTTAGCGAATATAAGCCTGGATGCGGACACCAAAAAACTCGCGACGCAGGTGCGCTGGAGTATTGATGTTGATCCGATTGATTTTTACTAGGGGCGCTCTAAAAAGGATTGCTAGGCGATGGCATCCAGCTCTAAGTAGCTGGAGTTTTGTGCATTTAGCTGAGTGTCTAGTGGGCTAAAAGTATCTGAATTCGTCTCAGCGAGTCGCAAGCAGTTTCCAACCTCGTCGAAGGAGATATTCAGAGCCGACAACAAACCCATAAACGTATCACGCAATTGCTCATCCTCGGTTGACTGAACGACCAACCACATTTTCACTAAAATTTCTGGGTCGTGAAGCTTTAAGCGCCCAAGATTTTTAGCTCGAACTCGGCGTACGAACTTGTTCATCAGATTTACGCTTTCTCCATTTAAGCGGAAATTATGTATATACGAAATTTTTGAAGACATTACTCGGCACCACTATTAGCCAACCTCACGTAAGTATATGACTTTGCAAGTAATTTTTGCTTGTTTGAACTGTTATAGATTGTGACATTAAAAAAAGTTGGGCCTTTTTCTCGATTTTTGTATAAAACTAGGTCGCTCAGACGTCAAAAAGGTAAGGTCACAAATTTGTGGCCTATCCGACAAACTTAATTTGCAGAGGTAAGCACTATGAAATATCTACTTTTGATATACAGCGAAGAAGGCAAAGACGACGTTGATTTTGAAACATTGATAAGCCAATACGAGGCATTTGAGAGTGAGCTTGAGATGGCTAATATTGAATTTAGTGGCAACGCACTCGAGCCGGTGACGATGGCGACCTCGGTTAAGAATCGTGCCGGTAAAATGCAGATGACCGACGGCCCATTTGCAGAAACCAAAGAACAACTCGGTGGCTACTATGTCATTGATCTGGACGACATCGACGAAGCCAGCCAATGGGCAGCTAAGATACCATCGGCGCGCTACGGCACTATTGAAGTTCGGCCCATCATGAGTTTTGAGCAAGACTAAGTTACCAAGCCAAAACGACATCGAGCGCGAGCTTCGACGGGCGACCGGTAAAGTGGTGGCCGCCTTGGTAGCTCGCTTTGGTGACATTCAAGATGCCGAAGACGCATTTCAAGACGCCTGCGCAAAAGCGCTTCAAGTATGGCCTACCAAAGGCCTACCGAATAAGCCCATCGCCTGGTTACTAACCGTTGCTCAACGTCGGATTATTGATCAGCGTCGGCGGCGTAAACCCAACGACAATGCGCATGAGATTCATCAACGCTGGTATGTGCCGAATCAGATTGATGAGGCGAGTGAGCTTGTTCCAGACGAGCGGCTGAAGCTGATTTTCACCTGTTGCCATCCCTGTTTGGATAAACAATCGCAAACCGCTTTAACTCTTAAAGTAGTTTGTGGCTTGTCGGTTCGCGAGATAGCGCGAGCCTTTGTTGTCTCAGAATCGGCGATGCAACAACGATTACAACGTGCCAAAGCAAAAATTCGTATCGCCAAAGTGCCTTACAAGGTGCCGAATGCCGAAGAGCTGTCCGAACGGCTCGAGCAAGCACGAGAAGTGATTTATCTCATTTATAACGAGTCTTATAGTTCGTTCGAAGGCGGCGACCTTACCCGAGAGGATTTAGCCAACGAGGCGCGCCGATTGGCTGAGCTATTGTCCGCCCTGAATCGCGACCCAGAGAGCGCTGGCCTTCTCGCCCTGCTTTGTCTAAACCAAAGCCGCCACAAAAGTCGGCTCGATAATAACAATGAACTGGTAACTTTAAAGGATCAAGACCGCAGACAATGGGATACCAGGTTGATCAACCAAGGGCTTGAACTGCTTAATTCAGTGTTGCCCAAAGGGCTAACTGGTCGCTATCAATTGCAAGCTGCGATTAGCGCCATTTACGCAGAATCGCAAAGCTGGCAGTCAACTGATTGGCCGCAAATTATTTTGCTGTACAAGGCTCTCTATCAGCTCGAGCCTACTCCCACGGTGGAGCTAAATCTGGTCGTTGCCATCGCGCATTCAGGCAACCCCAAAATTGCTCTAAATGGATTAAAACGCTTGCAACCGCGACTGGACAACTATCAACCCTATTGGGCTAGTCGGGCTGCTATCGAGGCCAGTGTTGGCTTAAAAGATGAGGCTGATTCTAGCTATGAGCAAGCCTTGGCTTTGACTAAGAATCAAATAGAAAAGCGTTTCTTGGAATCCCAGCAGTACCAACTAAGAGACGGCAAATAGACTTAGACCGTTTGGGCAACCAGAGGTTTTATGCCTTTGGTTTGTATAGGTTTACGCTATCGCCAATACGAACTAGCCCGTCTTTTACAACGCGCGCATTAATACCACCGTGGCCGCGCACTGTGTTGTAACCGCCTGAGCCAAAATACTCCTCCATGCGTGAGCAGGGATGACATAAGCCGGTATATTCAAGTACTGCCTCGCCTATTTTAAATTGCTGATCTTTAAGCGCTAATAAATTAAGGCCACGAACCACGATGTTGCGCCGCAGTAGCCTTGCAACCTGGTTTTCATTAAGGTCTAAGCGGCCACTCATAGACGCGATCGCACTGAGGTGCTCGGCTTGAACCAAGGTTACTTGTCGTTTGCCACTGCGGCCACCATAACGGTCACCAACCAAGCCTTGGCTGGTAGATAGTTCAACCTGCTCGATTTCGATTAGTTCGACTCGCCTTGACGGGCGCAGACCAATCCACTCGACCGTACCTGTTTGTGGCAGTGAATTTAATAGCTCTTTAAGACTCAGGCTATTCGAAGTCATCTAGCCGCCAGAGCGAATGCCAATTGGCCCGCGCGGTAAGGTAATCTGTGTGCGACCGCCTTCTCTTTGTACTTCAACTAAGATGCTTTCACCTTCTTCGCCCAGAACGGTAAGTGAATTTAGATGGCTTACATTGAACACGCGTTCGCCGTCGTAGTGAGTAATTTTATCGCCCACTTGCAGGCCCGCATTTTCTCCTGGCGATCTTGGCAAAACCGAATTGATCTCAATTGATGTTGGTTGGCCATTGGCGGCAAGGTAACGCTCAAAGGCTTCGTCGCCTAAACGATCACGTAGGTCGCGAAATGGTGACGACGGTTGCTGGCCAGCCTCTTGTAAGCGTTTGGCCCGCTCCCGGCGCGCTTGATAAATGGCCGTTAATCGATCACTCTGCGCTTCGGCACGCTGTTGCTCAATCCACTGAACCTCCTGTTCGTTAAAGCCGTTATCCAGAAGTCGTTGGCGAAGGCTAGCCTGAGCATTAAAGCTTGTGGCGTTTAAATCTGAGGCAAAACTTTCCGGCAAGGGGTCTTGGCTCTCTGCTGCTGCGACCTGTTCTTCACCTATGGCTGGGGTTGCTTGAGACTTCTGTGTGCTTGACGAGGCGATCAATTGCTCGGTTTGCTCTTTTAGCACGCCCAATTGTGCTTCTACCTCACTGAGTCGTTGCCTTGTTTGCGCTAACTCCGTTGGCGAGGCGTCGATGCCAGATACTGTGTTTGGTTTATCAAGTGTCCACACTATAAGTCCAGCGACAACGCCAGCGACTAAAGCCGAGACCAATCCATTTATAAAAAGATGAGATGCCTTCAAAAGTCTTAACGTGAATCTAGCGGATCAGCGCAGTTAAAGAGTTCGTTTTGCGCGATTGTCCAACGGCGTCTCTAGAAAGCTCCGGGCTTGGCGCAGGCGAAATAAAAATCGAGGTTGTAAAACAAACAAAGTGAAAATCTTACCAAAGATGCCAACGGCGGCGCCGATAGTGCCTTTAACGGTACCACTGATTTTTGATACGCCGATGCGTTGTTTGGTAGTGACCGGTACTTCGGTGTACCGCATCCCAGCTTGGATCACTTTGACTTGCATTTCAACTGTCCATCCAAAGCGTTGATCACGCATCTCTATTAACCGCAAGGTGCGATAGCGGATTGCTCTAAAAGGCCCCAAGTCGGTGACTTTCTCGCGCCAGATAAACCGAATCAAGGCGCTTGCTAACCAATTACCAAATTGCTGATGAGGCGAGAGCGCGTGGTTCTCTTGCAAATGCACGTCGCGAGCGCCAACCACTAAATCGTTGCCTTGGATGAGCTTATCGAGCATGGCAGGCAATTCGTTCACATCCGCTGAATTATCACCGTCGACAAACACAACTAGCTCAGGTGGCGCTTGATTGGAATATTGAAGTTTGTCAATGCCTCGCAGGCAGGCAAAGCCGTAGCCTTTTCGAAATTCTTGGCAAACAATCGCCCCCGCTTTTTGTGCAGTGATAGCAGTGGCGTCGGTAGAAGCGTTGTCACATACTATGACTTGATCGACCAGTCGCTGTTGCGAGGTGGGGCATTGCAAATCCACTAAGTCTTTCACCACCACGCCAATCGCTTGCTCTTCATTATGAGCGGGGATAATAACGGCGACGGTATGTGATTTATAAGACATGATGAAATGCTTCTAAAGTAATCTGTGTGCTTATATAGACCCGAGTAAACCAATAACAATTACTTTACATGACGCCAACTTTTGAAGTTTCATCTATGTCAGCAAAACGTATACAACTGTGGTTGTTAGGTTTGATTAGTGTCGTCGCTTGGATCACCTTATCACAAGCTTCTCGCAGTTATGGTGATGCGGGCCTGCTTCATTTGCTTATCGTGTCGTTTACCTGTTTTGCTGCCAGTGTTGCTGTTTGGCATATATATCGCCGCGAAAGCACGATTCCATTGCTGGATATATTGGGCTTTGCCCTATTGTTTCGCCTAGTTGGTCTATTTACCTTCCCGGTACTTGAAGACGACTTTTATCGCTATCTATGGGATGGTTTTGTTGCCTTTGAGTACGGCAATCCATATTTGGCCTCGCCGTCTGAATGGTTTGATCGAGATGTGCCGCCGGCAATGGCCAATTTGCTCGATTCTATTAACTATCCTGAGATTGGCACTGTTTACGGCCCAACACTTCAATGGTTGTTTGCGTTTTGCTATTGGCTTGCTCCAGGCGAGCTTTGGCCACTTAAAGTGCTTTTACTATTGGCTGATGTCGCCTTGGTTTGGGCGCTTTTAAAGCTGGCTCCTTCTAAGCATCTTGTTTTGTATGTGTGGTCGCCGTTAATCATCAAAGAATTTGTGATATCGGTTCATCCCGATTTGTTTGGTGCCACATTGATGCTGCTGGCGATCTTAGCGTACCAACGACAACATGACGGCTTGCTTGGTTTGCTCATGGCCTTGGCGCTTGGTGTAAAGGTGTTCGCCATCATCGTGCTACCGTTTTTGTTTTTGCTGCGATGGAAAGCTTGGGCGAGCTTTTTGCTGACCGCGATAGTAATTGCTATACCCTTTGGCTTAAAACAAGCTTGGCTGCCTGAAGGGCTGTCGGTGATGGGGCAACTTTGGTTGTTTAACGCCGGGCTGTATGAACTGTTTAGCGCTGTGATCAACTTGGAAACGCTGCGGCTTATCTTGCTTGGTGGCTTTTTTGTTCTTGCTGCATTTTACGGTTTGCATTGGTTATTGCGTCATTGGCAGGCCGATGCGCCGCGTACCATCATGCGCGCAGACTGGCTGTTTGGCGGTTTACTGATCGTCTTGCCAGCGCTTAACCCGTGGTATTTGATTTGGCTGTTGCCCTTTGCTGCGATATGGCCGAGCACCTGGGCTTGGACAGCCTCATTTGCTGTGCTGATTTCGTATGCTTGTGGAATTAACTTATCGGCACCCTTAGGCGCAGGATTACAAGACTATCAACATCCTGGCTGGGTATTACTTATTGAATTTGGCTTGATCGCCTTGGCGATTTGCTGGGATGTGTGGCGCACTCGAACACGTGCATAGAGTTCTAAAGGGGAAAAGCAAACAGGCAAAAAAAGTGCCAAGTGTTACCTTGGCACACAATACAGGGGATAAAGAGTAAGAAAAACTTAGCTATTACCTTTTAAGTTCAAACGGTGACGCTTGTTCAGGTAATACAAAACGTAGAGCAAACTGTCGCGAGTTAGCTCTTGCGCAACCAAAGACTCAGGGTTGTCGCAGTTATATAGGTTACGTGCCAATTCTTCATAAGACGTTTTTTTGTAAGCCTTAATGGATGCACGTTTTACGGGAACTTTTTCACCGTCTTTTACAACGCAATAGTTGATCGATGGCTCACCAGACTTGCGCCCGCGAAAAATCGCTTTGCCTTGCTCGTACACAGGGTCTACTTGACGTTGAGGGGGTGCGTTGAAGCTGCCACCGCCGCCTCCACCACCATAGGAACCTGAAGCAAATGCATGACCAGATACCAAGACTGTGAGCGCAACCGCGCTATTTAGAATTAAGTTTCGCATGTGACTGTGTTTTAAAAAGTAGTTGTGACGATCTAAAAGACCTGCACTTTCTAAAATCCCTTACAAAAAAATTTCTATTGTCTTGCCAAATAGCTATGGCACACTTGTTTGGAGCCTAAATGACCGCCGAATGGAGTTAAATTCCAATGGAAAGCATGCACGATCTTGAGATATTGATTGAGTCGGGTCGCAGACTGATTGTCCTTGAAACAGAGCGAGAAGGCTGTTTCATTGAGGGCTTTAGGCGCTTGGCTAAGCGTTCAAGTCGAGCATACTACCAATGGCGCGTCACTCAGGGTCTTGAGCGTTTGGCCGAGGGCTATGAACCTCAGGCGCACAATCGAGAAATCGGCCAGCTGTTCGGGCAAATTCTGTCTACTGAACTGCAAGGCGTATATGTATTGGTCGACTTTCATCATAATATCGACGACCCAGTTGCGATTCGATTCATCAAAGACGTGCGACTGCAAGCGCCGCAGCATACACTGGTATTGCTGTCGGCCAAAATTGATTTACCGCATGAACTACGCCCGCACGCGACCCACTTTACCCTGCCGTTACCAACACCAAGTCAACTCAAGTCTATGGTCAATAATCTTGCGGTTGATTATTTGAGTGAGACAACGCACAAGCTTCGAGCCAGCGAAAAAAATATTGTCGATCGGCTCATTCAGCAACTGTGTGGTTTATCGCAAGCAGATGCTGAGCGTTTAGCCCGCCATGCGATCTGGAACGATGGTGTGATTGATAATCAAGATTTGGCCGACGTCGCGAAAACTAAATTTGATCTGCTCAATGACAACAACGTTCTAAAGCTAGAGCTTGACTACGAAGAGTTAGACAACATCGCCGGTTTTGCGAAACTAAAAGACTGGCTCAGAATTCGTCAGCCTATTTTTAATGGCGATGTGGTTTTGCCCGGAGGCGATATACCCAAAGGCATGCTTTTGATTGGTGTTCAAGGATGTGGCAAAAGTATGGCGGCGAAGGCCGTTGCGGGTTCCTGGGAGCTGCCCTTGCTGCACCTGGATTTTGGCACTATGTATAACCGCTTTTATGGGCAAACCGAAGAAAACCTACGCACTGCGCTCAGCGTGGCCGAAAACATGGCACCCTGCGTTTTGTGGTTAGATGAAATCGAAAAAGGTTTGTCCGCAGTTTCCAGCACCGACGACGTGTCTAAACGACTATTGGGTACGTTTTTAACTTGGCTTGCCGAGAAAAACCACGCCATTTTTGTTGTGGCAACGGCTAATGATGTATCAGCCTTGCCGCCAGAGCTATTGAGAAAAGGTCGATTCGACGAAGTGTTTTTCGTTGATTTACCCGATCAGCAAGAGCGCGAAGCCATTTTGGCGATACATCTAAAACGGCGCGAACTGAGCAAAGACAAGCTTGACCTCAATCAACTGGCGTCTGCGAGTGAGGGCTTTTCTGGCGCGGAGTTAGAGCAACTCATTGTCTCGGCTTTGTACCAGAGCTATGCGGAAAAAACCGAGCTCTCAACACAATTGCTGTTGCAATTGATCGAGCAAACTAAACCTTTGTCGGTGTTAATGGCAGAAAACATTCAAGGCTTGCGGCACTGGGCTCAGGGTAGGGCGGTGCACGTATCTTAGCCTGTATTAGAAGTTAGTTTTTAAGGTAGTAGTGTCGAAAAAAGCCTTGAACAAGGAACATTAAAAAATAAATATAGCCGGCTAATACCACCAAGGCGTTATCGATTGTGATAGCAATCACGCATGATGCAATCGCAAACCCAAGACCGAACAGCCAGTTAAACATCTCGTGGCGCGTGCGTTTAAGTTCGTTTTGCGTCAGAGCTAACTGTTTTTCCCGTTTGACTGCTTCGTAATACAGTAAGGCGAACAAGGCAGTTAAGGTCGCGTAGCCAATAGAGTAAAACAAAAACATACCACGCAATTCGCTATGGGTTTGAATGGCGAAAGAACTTGGCAAGTATCCGTTGGATAAGCTGTAGAACATAGATTCGAAAATCATTCGCAGCGGATACACATAGACCAGAATCACAAATACGATGGACAGACTGATCACGATCGACATGCGATTTTCCAGAGCATAGCGACGGCTCCATCGTCGATGGCTAAACCAAATAGCCATTAACGCTGAGAAGCTAGCAAAAAACGCCGGAATGCGTTTTATGGCATCCAGCATCTCTTGGTAATTGGTGGGTAACGCATCGAAAGAAATCACCAACAAGGTCAATACAAACGCAAATGTGGCATCGACAAAGGTATCTAACCGAGTGACCTCAAGACCTCGCAAGTAAAAGCCATTCTCAATTTTTAACTGGGCAAGGCTTGTGTCATCCCATTGTTGGTTGGCAGTGGCGTGTGTGGTCATGGCGGTTTAGTAAAAACTCATCTTAATCAACAATCGAAACCATGACATCGTCCGACACGTTTTCAAGAATGGTTTCGAGATCGTCTTCGCTAACATCGTCAGGCAACGCTAAAAAGAGGTGCGCCCTAAACAGCGCATAGCCGGCCATCGAAGCGCTCTCTACTTCGGTATCGATATTGTCTATGTTGATGTTCTCGCGCGCTAATGCATCGGCGATTTCTTTTATGATGCCAGCCCGGTCATTGGCCTCAACCACAATTTGAAGGCCATTGATCTCGGCGGCATCTTCTTTGGGCGACACCTCTTTGTGCCAGCGAATTTCAATGCCCTTGCTACTGAGTTTATCCAAGTCTTCAAGCAAAGCGGTTTGTACTGAAGACTGAACCTCTAAATGCACAATGCCAGTAAACAAACCACAAAGTCGCGACAAGCTGCTTTCGAGCCAATTACCCTTATGGCTTAAGACCACATCGGAAATTTCACCAATAATGCCCGGCCTATCTTTTGCGAACACCGTTAATACAAGTCGTTGAGATGTCATAAATTAAATGAAAGTCAGCCGCGTTTGGTTAGGCTTATTAGTATGACACGAAGCCACCATGCGCTTAATAGCGAGTACTTAAAAGTTTTCTGGTTTAAAACGAGGTGGTTTTTTAAATTAACGGTGCGGTGCTATATTGATCTAAAAATACTCAAGTAAAACGTGTTTGGAAACATTACAGATCAATCGAAACCCGGCCAGCTATATCATATTAATTTGGATGGAGGTAACACGGTTTTGGCCGAACCGGCCAGCTCGCTCTCGGGATTTATTTTTTATTATTGGCTGTTGTACATCGAAGCTGACCAATTGAGCCTTGAGGTCATACCAGACGGCGCTCTTGATTTAGTTGTGTCTCCTAATTTGCCGGATTTTTCTGCGGTTTATCCGCCAAGTATTCAAAAGTTCAGCATACCGCTTAAAGGCCCCATTCATTATGCAGGGATTAGTTTTGAACCTGAGTCCGCTCAGCAAGTGCTTGGTCAAAACATAGCCTCGCTATCAAGTTTAGAGGCTGGGCGAGAAACCACCGAGGTGCTCAAGCTGAAACGATTAGTGGATGCGATTCAAGGTGTCGCGAATATTAATCAGCTCAAGCAAATTTTTGATCGCGAGTTAAGTCGCAAAGATCTTAAGCACACAAAACTCAAGGGCCAATCAATCTATGATTATTTTTGCAAAAATTTGGATGCTGGAGGCGTTCGTAAAGTCGCCTCAGAGTTGGGTATGAGCGAACGAAAATTCCGTCGCACGAGCAACGATTTATCGGGTTTGGCGCCCAAGCAACTCCAGCGCATCGTTCGCCTACAGAACCTATTGCATGAGTTATTTTGTACCCAAGAGGTGGCCTCAAGTGATGGCTACTATGATGATTCGCATCGTATTCGAGAGGTAAAACAGTTAACAGGTTTAACCGTCGGTGAGCTGCGCAAAATGGCCGAAATCTACAATAAGTCTAAGAATCAAACCACTAAGCTTTGAGTTCCTTTATTTAACAGCAGCTCAAACATGATAGAAATAAACGAAGTGTTTCCGCTTTTTGTAAGCGATAGTCTTGGTGATTTACAAGCGTTTTACAGTACTCACTTTGGGTTTACTACAGCCTTTTTTGATGAGACGTTTTATTTGCACCTTGTTCATCCAGGCTCTGGCCATCAACTCGGGTTTCTACTCCCGGATCATCCGAGCCAACCTGATTTCCTGCACGCGGCCTCATCCAATGTCGGCGCGATTATCTCTTTCGACGTAAGCAATGCCAAAGCGGCATGGCAAACGGCGCAAGCATCCAGTCTCGACATTGCCTTAGATTATGTAGAAGAAGCCTGGGGTCAAAACCATTTTATGATCCGCGATCCTCAAGGCCTATTGATTGACATTGTTGAACACGTGCAATAAATGCTTAGCTGCAAATTTCATAGGCACTGGGTTATGCTGAGCAAAATAATAAACCTGCAAAGCCGACATTATGATTGAAACTCAGTCCGCCCATGGTGTGTTCACTATTAGCCTGAATCGCCCAGAGGCACTGAACTCGTTTACCCCCCAGATGTTGCAATCGTTATCTGACGCCTTGCTTACAGCTGAGCAAGACAAAGAGGTAAAGGTGGTTGTGATTCAAGGTGCGGGGCGTGCGTTCTCCGCCGGCGTCGACCTTAAGGTCTTGCAAGGGATCGAGCCGAGTATGGGAAAAATCGGCGATGTCTTTGACACCATCGCGAATAGTATTACGCGCCAGATTCGCCATTTGCGCGTGCCGGTTATCGCTAAGGTTCATGGTGCATGTTTTACCGGCGCTTTGGAAATCGCCTTGAGTTGCGACTTCATTCTCGCAGATAAAGCCACCAAGTTTGGCGACACACATGCTAAATGGGGCCTGCGACCAACCTGGGGCATGGGCCAAAATTTGGCTCGTGCAGCAGGCGTGCGCCGAGCGCGTCAGTTGTCGTATACCGCGGCGGTGTTCAGTGGCGATCAAGCAAAGCAATGGGGCTTGGCCAACGAAGTGGCCGATGGCCCTGAGGCTCTTAGCGAACTCTGCCACAGTATTGCCCAGCAAATCTGCGAAGCCAGCCCAGGCGCCGTAAACGCCTACAAAGATCTGTATTTACTCGCTGAGCAACAATTGCCTCTTGATGAGGCCCTAGAAACGGAGAACGCTAAAGACTTCCCACAAATCACCGATACGCAAGAACGCTTAGGCGGTTTCGGCAAGTAAGCAGTCACCGTAAGCCACGGTCTATTAGGGTACACTCAATGCTCCATTAGCTGGAGTACGTCTTTTGCAAGTTGCCGCAGGCCAATTTATTCAACAATTTTATGATCAACGACACCGTTTGTCGCCGATGCGCATTGCGCTCATCGCGGCCTTGTTGTTGCATATTCTGCTGGCCGTAGTCTTCCCCGATTTGCCTAAACTGGTTATTCCCTCGATTGATCGCGGATCAAGCCTAAATGTTTTCATTAGAGCCTCTGCGCCAGAACAAGAGTTTGATCAAAGCCTAGAGCAGCCGCTGCCCAAAAGCACCGATTTAAACAATCAAACGGATACCGCACTGAGTTTGGTCAGCCCCGAACAAGGGGAGGACGATCTGCCGACTGAGGCGGCCCCTGAACAAGATGGCAGAGCAACAACCGCCGATGAGCAAACCGCCTCAACGAAAAAATCGGAAACGGGCAAAACATCATCCGTCGTCGTGTCGTTTTCCATGGTTCGCCGTTTTGCGCAAAACTATGTAGCCCAAGAAGCCCTATTAGATTCTGAAATTGTTGAACGCCGACGAAATCGATATCGCAGCGACTTCAGCGTAAAACGCCGCAGTAATACCGACAGTTTTCAGAATCGTTTTGGTGATGTCTATGTGCGATCAGATACCTCACGAGGTGACATCTGTTACTTACAAAGAGCCGAACCCACGCAAGACGAACTCGCCGTTAATGTGGTGCAGTTTTATCGCTGTGATCGCGAACCCTTGAAACTCGATTTGTCTAAGCGATCTGGTTAATATCTTGGGCGGTAGCGATAGCGGAATTCGATAGCCCTTGAACAGAATAGCTTGGCACCGTACAGTGCTAAGCCAGTGTTTGTGAGGAGTCAGTCATGCCACAATTTGTTTTAAGCTACTTCGGTGGCGATCAGCCTTCAAGCCCAGAGGCGGGTAAAGCGCACTTTGCCAAATATCAGCAATGGTTGAGCGACCTAGGGGATGCTGTTGTAAGCCCAATGAACCCGCTCAAAAATACGCATACCGTTTTACCATCCGGCGAGATTGATCAAGGCAGCGCGAGCAACATGTCTGGTTATACGATGCTTAAAGCGCAAGACATTGAACACGCACTCGAGCTGGTCAAAGGTTGCCCCTTTCTAGAGATGAATGGCACACTTGAAATCGCCGAACGTGTTTAAAGCCTCAGGCCTATAAGAGCGTCTAGGCGATAAAAAGCCCTTGGTCAACATCATCAAGTAGTTTGAATCACTGCAAGGCTCATCCAGCCTATAACCCGCCCGCGAAGAAATAATGACGATTCTATTGCCGATTGTCGGCTATTTTATTTTGGGAATTCTTGCGCGTCGTTGGATCAGCGATGTCGGTATTTGGGTAAAGTGGATTAACTACTTCATCATCTATGTGTTTTTCCCAGCGATCATTTTAAATAAAGTGCCTAGCTTGCTTGTGACCCCACTAGTGTTGATTCCGGCGGCCGTTGCCTGGGCATGGGCTGGCTTGGCTATTTTATTGGTCTTAGTTTTAGCTCGCTTTTTACAACTGCCGCGCGAAACTACCGGCGCACTATTGATACTTACCTCAATGGGCAACACCTCGTTCTTAGGGTTTGCGCTAACACAATCTATTTTCGGTGATGCCACCTTAGGCTACGCAATTTTCTATGATCAATTTGGTAGCTTTTTTATTCTAAGCACCGTTGGCCTGATATTGGTAGCGAGATACGCGCCACAAAAAGACGGCACCTTTCAGGCGCCCACGACAATGGATATGGTTAGGCGAATAGTGAGCTTTCCGCCGTTTGTTGCCTTGTGTCTATCACTACTATTACCGATTGATCAGCTTGTTGTTTCTATTGCGCCTACTTTGACGTGGCTTGGGGCACTTTTAGTCCCCTTTGCTTTGTTTGTTATTGGCTTGCAGTTTCAGCCTCGCCTGCTTCCACACCATCGCCAACCATTGGCTCTAGCGATCATGATAAAAATGGTGCTGGCACCTATCGTGGTTTTGGCCTTGTTTGAAGTACTCAGTGTTCAAAATGAAATTCGCAGCGCAACGGTCTTCGAGGCCGCTATGCCAAGCATGATCACACCGGGCTTGTTAGCGATTAGCGCTGGCATCGCGCCACGGTTTATTGCAACGACTTTAGGCTATGGTGCTATCTTTGCTTTTATTAGCTTGCCTATCGTGGTTTGGATATTGTTATGAGCGCAAAAAAATACGATGCCATCGTTGTTGGCGGCGGTCACAACGGCTTAGTTTGCGCTTTCTACTTAGCCCGGTCGGGCTTAAAAACTCTCATTTTGGAACGCTCTGGCGACGTCGGCGGTGCGGCAATTACAGAAGAGTTTTACCCCGGTTTTCGTAACTCGGTGGCGTCCTATACCGTGTCGCTATTGCAAGCCAAAGTCATTGAAGACATGCGCTTGTACGATTATGGCTTGCAAGTGGTTTTGCGCAAAGTGGATAACTTTCTGCCAAGCGATACCGAGTTTTTATTGGCCGGGCGTGACGGCCTAACACGCAGAGAAATTGCGCGATTTAGCGCCAAAGATGCAAAGGCTTACGATCAATACGAGGCTGATCTTGAGCAAGTTGTTACTTTGTTAAGAGAACTGATTCTGCAAGCGCCTCCAAATGTTGGCGGTGGTCTATCCGATGTTGTTAGTGCGCTTAAGCTGGGCTGGCGCGCGAGCAAAATGTCGTTGGCAGCCCAACGAGATTTGCTCGACTTTTTTACCAAATCCGCCGCAGAGGTTTTAGACCGTTATTTTGAAAACGACACGGTTAAGGCGTTGTTCGCCTTTGATTCGATAGTAGGAAATTTTTCTTCGCCCTATTTACCGGGCTCGGCCTATATTTTGCTGCATCATGTTTTTGGTGAAGCGGCTGGCGTTAAAGGTGCGTGGGGCCATGCTATTGGTGGGATGGGCTCGATCACGCAAGCGATGAAAAAAGCCTGTTTGGCGCATGGCGTAGAAATCCAAACCAATCACTCGGTACAGGCAATAGAAGTAGAGTCTGAGCGAGTGCAAGGCGTGTCAACTGAAGCCGGGTTTTATACCGCGCCTATTGTCGCCTCGTCGGTTCATCCCAAAATTTTGTTTGAGCAATTGCTGGCTGACGAAGCCATCGATGCAGATTTGCAAAAACGAGTCAGCTCTTACCAATCGCATTCGGGTACCTTCCGAATGAATGTCGCTTTATCTGGGCTGCCGAGGTTTAAAAACGCGCCTCAAGACAATGACTACCTAACGTCAGGAATCATTATTGCGCCGAGCATGGATTACATGCATCAAGCGTGGTTGAGCGCCGACAAACAGGGCTGGTCTGATCGGCCGATTATCGAAATGCTGATCCCATCAACACTGGACGATTCATTAGCACCAACAGATCAACACGTAGCGAGTTTGTTTTGCCAACAATTCACCTACGATTTGCCCACCGGCGAAAGCTGGCACGATAAAAAAGAAGAGATAGCGGATCTGCTTATCGCAACGGTAGATGAGTATGCCCCCGGTTTTCGCGCTTTAGTTGTTGGCCGCCAAATTTTATCGCCCCTTGATTTACATGAGCGATTTGGTCTGGTCGGCGGAGATATATTCCACGGGCGCATGAGTCTTGATCAACTTTTTTCAGCTCGGCCGGTATTGGGTTTAGGCAGTTATCGAGCGCCGATTCGGGGTTTGTATTTATGTGGTAGTGGCAGTCATCCCGGCGGTGGCGTAACAGGAGCACCGGGCCACAATAGTGCCCAGGTAATCTTGAAAGATCGCCGCTTTCTATTTACGCAGTAGATATTCTGGCAAATAAGCCAGTAGTTAGAACGAATCTAAAAGTCTGGCGACTCGGCGCTTAAGGCTTCCAGCAAATCAGGCGACAATTCGAGTCGGTAGATAAAGGGGCTGGCGTTCGTGGTTTGTCTGGCTAAGGCCGAGCCATTTGGTGCTCTGGGAGAAAAAAAGCTCGATGCGACCATCACTAGATTTTGAGCGTTGTTAAGCTCCAAGCGTTCGAGCCGCAGGGTGTTGCTGTTTCCATTCGAAAGCAAAGCACTAATGTGGGCCGCTCTTAGCAAGTCTCCATTGCTTGGGTCTATCTCACTGAGTACAGCGATTCTTGCCCCGCCGCCTTGGCCATATGAGCGAAACCAAGACGGTTGTTCAAGCGATGTAGCTCGGCGAAAATCCTGTGCCGGTGTGCCTTGAGTGCCGTCGACGCTGAACGAGGCGTAAAGTCGTTCGCCGGTATAAAAAAGCGCCACGCCACGCCCGTCAGTGCCTGTGGTTTCGTAGTCAGTTCGAGCCCAATTATTCGCCCCACCAAATGACTTAATGATTGGGTCTTGATTAATAGCAGTGACCTGCTGAGTGCCAATATAAATTCGCTGCTCACCAATCACAATGCGAGCCACGCCTGCGTCAATTAGGGATTGTTCGCTGGCACTGCTCGCAAAAGACCGATTAGATTCGTTTATCGCAAATTGAGTTTGATTTGTATCTGGGGTAGTGCCGCCGCCGCTGGAGCTATTGGAGCTGCTTTCAGAAAGCACCAGATCAATAATCGCAGGTGTTGTGCCACCAGTTGCGCGAGCGTGAGGGATAAGATCACTGGCGACAGCGACTACAAGAGCAAATAGAGCCGTTAAAAAATGTAGATTCATGCAGGCTTACTCGTCAATGATTGCGTCTTGCTGGTGCGGGCGTCGCTCGTTAATGCATCTAAAAAAAACTAAAGCGTTTTGTACATGACATAGGCATCGATCAAACCATCACGCGGATGATTAAATGCTTTAGGCAGTGTACCTACGGTATCGAAGCCCAGTGTATGCCAAAGTGCAAGCGCGCCTTGATTACTGGCGGCGACAAAGTTGAACTGCATCGCCAAATACCCCAAGTCGCGTGCCCTTTTCTGAGAGTGTTCGCACATTGTTGTGGCTACGCCTTTGCCGCGCGCAGTCGAGGCAACCATATAACCGCAATTACAAACGTGGGAACCCGGTCCGCTTTGATTAGTTTTAATATAGTAGGTGCCGACAATGTCACCGCTATCTTCGACCACGAACGTTTCGCGAGGGTTGTCTAACCACAGGACTCGCCCCCGATCTTTGCTGGTATTGCTATCGTAAGCATAGGTGTCGCCAGCGCGAACCACCTCATGAAATATCGGCCAAATGCGCTCCCAGTCGTTGTCTTGTGCTTTTCTTATATTTCTCATTGGCTACTGCTCATTGGCGTCGACTCATGATTAACATTGGATTGTGCGGTTAGCAAACCTGAATTTGCTCAACGTGACCAAATTTTTATCGATCATTGTAAGGCCTTGCTCCCATTTTCAGTGCAGGGGAATCTGTTTTTGCACCAAGAGAGCGCAGTTTCAGCCTAAGGTTGGCGATAGGCCGCCGAGTTTCGCTGTGTTTCAAGGCAAGAAAAGTTGGCACACTTTCTGCTTAGTAAAAGTCAAATAGAGTGAATCACCTCGATAACGTTTCGACTCTATTTGTTTGCTTATCATTTGTCCTTTGATATCTTGCGTGACGGGTTTTCTCGTCACGCTTTTTTTTGCCCTACTAATTTTTGCCCTACTAATGATAAGGCAAAGCCAGATGGCCTAATTTTCAAGTTTGATGGTGCCGCTCATGGTTTGTAGTTCGACCTGTGCTTTGCCTTTTCCCAGCCAAAATTGAAGTTGGCTGGATAAAGCGTATCTGTCCTTTTTAGGTTTATCCTCGCTGAGTGCATTTCGCACACGGCCACCGGGCCCGGTATTAATATCAAAGCGCGCATCGATTTGCTTCTCAGTGAAATTAAGATCGATATCACCACTAATAGAACGCGCTGAAACCCGGCCCTCGTCGTTGAGCCTAAAGCGCGCTTCAACTTGCCCAGAGACGGTGCTGATCTCTAAATCGTCAATGCGTTTTAGCGACGTTTGAATATCGCCAGAAACGGTTTTTACCAATAGCTCATTCACGTTCGCGTCGACGCGAATATCTCCGCTAACTGATTCGACATTGAGTTGGCCACTGACGTTTTCAATGTCTATATCGCCGCTAACAGTGCGTAGATTGTGTTTGCCTTGAGCGTCGAGTAACGACAAATCTCCGCTTATTGTTGTCATGTTAATCGCGCCGTCGATACCGTCAATCCGCATTGAGGTCGAAAAGCCATTTAAGTCTAAGCGCACCTGTTTAGGCACGGTAACGATAAAATCAACCTCTCTGCCTGATGAGCCCCAAGCCTTGTTCTTCGTTGTGGTATCAATAACCACGATGTCTCGCTTTGTATCAACATCGATTAAGCCCTGGCCGATTTCACCTCTTATTCGTATTTGCGGTTTGTTCCAAGAGCGCACACCAATTTCTCCAGAGCGGCTGGTTATGGTGACTAGAGAATTTGGATTGATATCCAAAATGCGATCAACCTTTTCGGCCTTCGTTGGAATCGAATAGGCCAAGGCCAATAAAAACAGTGTGGCAAATTTGTTCATCAAAACGCCCTCGTTAAATGTCTACGTTGTTTGCGTAGTTTGTTGTTATTGAGTTCAATAGTGTGAGCTCTTGTTTATACGTGTCTGCCAGTTGCGTGGCGTAGCGAGTATTCGTGGGTTGCTCGAGCATGGCATTTTTAAGTTCACTTCCAGCTTGATCAAACACCACCAGCACTTGCTGGAGTTCGTTACGTGTTTGAAGATTAAGCGTATCGCTATTAAGTAATGCGACAAACTGCATGCGCACCAAGTTGTGATGTTGTTCCATTAAGGCAATTTGCGATTTTTGGAACTCTACATACTGCGCTTGTAAGTCACGCGCTTGGCTCGATTGTTGATACGACATGAATGAGAGTGTGAATGCTCCAAACGCCAGCATAAGGCAAGCGGCCACGGCGATTGGCATAAACCATTTTTTAGGTGGTTCAGGTTTTCTAAAACGAATATGAGCCTGGATATCTGGCCAAAGATCTCGCTCTGGCGCTAAATCCCAGCCAAGCTCATCCACAATGCCGCTGTGAGAGCTATTTTGAGTATTCATACTTACTCTGGTCATATTTATTAGTGCTCATTGTTGTTTCTGTGCTTTCAATGCGGCGCGTGCGCGGTGCAAATGGGTTTTTGAGGTACCAACGGCCATACCTGTAATTTCAGCGATTTCATTGTGTTGATAGCCCAAATATTCAACCATAATCAGCACCACTCTGGCGGTATCAGATAAGCATCGCAGTGCTTCGTCAATTTCACGCTCGATGCCAAAGGGCCGAGTGTGCGCCGCGTTTTTTTCATACTTTTGTTCATCTAAAGATTCAATTTGCCATTTACTGTGTTTACGCAAGTGCCCAATTACCACGTTACTGGTTAGGCGGTACAACCAACTGCTAAAAGCTGAGTCGCCACGAAAGCTGCCGAGTTTTTCCCAAGCGCGAATAAACGCATCTTGAGCCAAGTCTTCGGCCAAGCTTTTCTGCCCACACAAGCGCAGACACAGTGCGTACACTTTGCCAACATTCGCGCGATACAGTTGTTCAAAAGCTCGTTGATCCCCCTGTTGACTGCGAAGGACCAACTGCGATTCGTCTTCAATCAAGCCGCAGACCCGTGGTTATGACATCTAAGATGTGTACTCTTAAGATGGAGCTTACAGCGAAAAGGTTTACACCGGCGTCAACTTTTCGGAGAGGGTAATATAGAGAGGGCATTCCTTTGCCCGCTGTTCATCCTAGGAAATTAGCTTCTACGCACACGGTCAAGCGCAGAGCCACCAAAAATAAGTAGCGCTCCGCCTACGCCGAGTAATATCCAGTTGCCACTGATGATTGACTCAAATGCGTGCCCGGCAATCATCAAAAATGAAGCGATTAGAAATAAAATCGACGCCACAAAAGAAGCCCCTTTGAGATCGTGCCGACGTGCCAAATACATATTTAGCGCCACCACAAAGGCATTAATGCCAAAGCACACCAGCGCCGTAAGCAAGTTTTGATCAATCAAACCCGCTAACAGGATGATTGGCATATATACAAAACTCAGTATCGCGCTGATGCAATTTTTGGTTGCCAGTGAACGAACCTGTCGCACTTGGTCAAAGCTCATCGTCAATAACACGATTGCGCTGACGCTCAGATAAACCAACCAGCTGGCATGAGTGTCTATTTGTATGAGCTCAGAGCAAGAAATGAATACGAACCATGAGCTAAGAATGCTTGATAAAAACGAAGCGCTGTCTATAAACGCGTTGTTTCTATTGCGTTGACGCCAAGTGCGCAAGCCAAGATAACTTAGCACGGCGATTAAGGCATAGACAGGCGCTTGCATTGAATACAAGAGAAGGGCGCGTGCACTAATAATGATGCCCGGCATTAACAACATGCCAAACGCGATTTTTGTTTCAAGGGTTGAAAACACGCCTTGCCTTGCAGACAAGCTTTCGATTTGCCGAAGCGCAATGACAAGGCCGAACGCGGCTAGGGTAATGGCCAATATCGGCAGCCTTAATGGCACGACTAATAAGAGGCTTAACGCAAAGAAACTTAATGTGAGTGGCTTGGCTATGGGCCGAGCCAATATGGCAAATGAGAAATAACTCAAGGCCCCTAAAGCCACTATCGACAGCAACGCAGTTACAATAAATGCGCTTGGATCGAGCACGACCCAATGCATCATTTTGGGATAGTCGACAATGGTTTTATCTAACGGCAAAAACGAGTAGAGCATGGCTCCGAGCACGGTCATATTAGCGACGACCGAACCCAAAGCCAGCATATAAAATACCCGAGCGCCCTTAAGTTCTTTAACGATATTACTCAGCAAAAAACCTGAGAGCGCAAGCAGCCCCGTCTGGCCTAAAAGGCTGATATAGCGACTTACATCATTGCCTTCACTCCAGCCTTGCAAGGTAAATAAAGACAAAGACGCCATAATCGCTAAGGCACCAAAACCTCTAAGGATTTGCGCAATAGAGATGCTTTTAGTGTTATCGGTGGTGGTTGACTCAAGCGCCGTATCAGCTTTTGCCACCGTTCCAAGGTCGGCCTCATTATTAAAGCCCATGGCATGGCTATTGAGGGTCATGATTATCCTCCTCGCTCGTGCTGGCTTGGTTGAGTAAGTCGTCAAGTTGCGCTTCTAGGGCTACTCGATTTTCTTCGCGATTTAGCTCAGCTTCTAAGGGGTCTATGGCTTGGCTTTCGTACAATAAGGGTTCTTGTTCTAGCACGGTGGCTTCCCATCGCTCGAAGGTGGTTTCCAAATCGTCGGTATGCAAACAAGTGGCTACTGTTTTGCTGGTCTTCGCCAAGGTCTGCCTTGAGCGCATCTGTTGATGGCGTTGCTGAGTTTCATCAAGACGTTGATTCAGTATTTCAAGATGACGAGCTACGTCACGAATCAAATCTTTTTGTTGGCTCAGGCTGGCTTTTAGATGATTCTGCTCTTGTTCAAAATGATTGCGTTTTGACAGACAAGCCAAGGCTTTGTCTTTATCGTCAGTCGCGGTTCTCTGTGCTCTTTCGGCCCATAGAGCAGCATCAGCTTGCGCTCGCTCGAGCTTAGATTGCAAATGTTTCTGCTGGCGTATCAGGGCGTTGTATTGCGCCTGAGTTTTGGCGATGGATTGTCGAGTTTTCTTGATCGCAGCACCAATAATGGCCTCGTGATTTTCTAATTGGTCGACCGCCGAGTTCACATTAGCTGAGAGCGTCGCGGTGATTCGTTTCATCAATTTCATACAGACCTCCTAAAGGAATATCGTTGGTACAAAGATTTCTTTGCACCTAGGCATCCTGTGGTTGCGTACCGATTTATTCAACCAAAAACGAAAAAGTGGAAAATTAGAGACGATTAGTTCAATATATTTGTACTTTACAAAAGAGGCTTGGTAATGGCGAGATCAAAGCAAATAATTGAGGCGGTAAAAATAGCACTCAAGCAACGAGGCGTAACCTATCGGTTTTTGGCCTTGCAACTTGAGGTTTCAGAATCTACGGTAAAACAAATGTTCGCCAACGCTAACTTTAGTCTGCAACGCCTTGATCGTATCTGCGATGTGCTTGAGCTAGACATCGACAGCTTGTTAGAGCTGGCCGCTCAACACGAAGAACGTTTAACCAACTTAAGTGTAGAGCATGAACAAGCCTTGGTTGATAATGCGCAATTGTTGCTAGTGGCGTTTTGTTTGGTAACCCATTGGCAAGTCGATGAGATAGTCGAGCGATATGACATTAGTGAAACGCAAATAATTACCTTGCTAGCGCGGCTCGACAAAATGCGCATGATTGAATTGCAACCAAACAATCGAGTGCGATTACTGATTACCAATAACTTCAGTTGGCAACCTAATGGGCCAGTAGAAAAGTTTTTCCGCTCTCAAGTGCAAACTGAATTTTTTGACAGTTCGTTTGATGAACCCGGTGCATTACGCGTGGTAAAAAATGGTTTGCTCAGCGCAAAGTCGCAGATCGAGTTACAACAGCGCATGAGCGCAATCGATCAATTGTTTAATGATCTTTCTGAACAAGAGAGAAAACTGCCGCTTAATCATCGTCACGGCGTCACCATGATATTGGCGATACGACATTGGCAGCTCGGCGCGTTTAATCGTTTAGAGCGTCAACCATCACCGAAGGCATAAGACAGCGAGTGAAATCAAACCATTGGAGAATACAATGAATAGTTTATGGCAGAGCAGTTTAGGGAAAAGAGCAATGAGCGCCGCTGAGCAAACGCCAGCCGATCGAAATCGCTATGTCGATTTACTGCGTGCCTTGTCGATCAGTGTGGTGGTGCTGGGTCATTGGATTATGGCGGCTCCTTCTTGGGTAGAATCCGGCGCGCGTTTAGATCATCTTTTTGCCGTTGAGCCTTGGACTCGCTGGTTGACCTGGGGTTTTCAAGTCATGCCGGTATTCTTTTTTGTTGGTGGCTTTTCTAACGGCGTTTCTTGGGATGGTGCCCAGCAAAAAGGGCTGAGCTATGCCGAGTGGTTAGAGGCTCGTTTGCGCCGCTTACTCGGGCCAACCATTCCGCTGATTTTGCTGTGGGCTGTGCTCGGTATCCTTGCTCACTTTCTTGGTATCAGCTCGACGGTATTAACCTTTGGGTCGCAAATCTCACTCGTGCCGGTTTGGTTCTTGGCGATTTATTTTATTATCGTTATGTTAGTGCCAATCACGCGTGCGCTGTGGCGTCGTTTTGGTTTTCTAAGCATCGTTGTCCCCATTATTTTAGCTGCGATCGGCGACTGGATATTTTTTAATGGTGCCATCCAGTGGCCGTCTTGGTTTAACTATTTGTTCTTGTGGGGCGCCGTGCATCAATTAGGCTACGCGTGGCAAGAAAAGCGACTAGAGAACTCAGCCTTGTTGATTATCTCGTTCGCTATTGCCTTTTTAAGCTTGATTGTACTAACCCAATTTGGCCCCTACCCAACCAGCCTTGTGGGGTATGCCGGCCAAGTTATCAGCAATAATACGCCGCCAAAATTACCTTTAGTCGCACTGGGAATAAGCCAAATTTCGCTACTCCTTTTGTTAGAAAAACCGGCTAGGCGCTGGCTGGCTAAAACTCAAGTATGGGCGTCGACGGTACTGATCAATGGCCTTATCATGCCCGTGTTTTTGTGGCATAGCACCGTCATGATGTTGATTGTCGGCGCGGTCTTTTGGCTAGTGCCTACGTTGCTGGCGACCGAAATAGTGAGCGCCTCTTGGTGGGCATTAAGGCCGGTATGGATCGCTGTTTACTTGGGCGTATTGCTGGCGTGCTTACCTGTGTTCTTAAAGCTTGAGCAATTGGTCAGCGCCAAACCCAAAGGCCGCAGTGTGCTAATACTGGTATTGCTCGCGGGCCTATTAATGTGCGTTGGCCTTGCTTTACTCGCTAAGGGCGGCGTTGTTGGCAGTGCCGCGCTGGGTCTAAACTGGATGGCGATTTTATTCCCACTCGCAGGTGTTTTTGTGTTGTCGGGAATAGGGCGCTGGTTTCGTTAAACGGTAAGTCAACTAAGGTTAGGTTCAATTCAATGGTCGAAGTATTAAAAGGTCAATGCCTCTGTGGCAAAGTCGAGTTCGAAATCAAAGGCGACGTGGGCGCGTTTTACTTTTGCCATTGCTTACAGTGTCGAAAAACGACTGGCTCCGCGTTTGCGTCCAATTTGTTTGTAAAACCCGAGGCGCTTAGTTGGATAAAAGGCGAAGATAATCTCACTCGCTTTGAAGACCCGGCGCGTGATTTTTTTAAACGCTTTTGTAAAACCTGTGGTTCAGGCGTTCCACATCTTAATCGAGACAAAACAAAGCTGACGGTGCCGGTGGGGAGCTTAGATAATCAGCCCGCGAAAACCCCGCAAGCGAATATTTTTACGGCCGAAACTCCGCCTTGGTTAGAGCCCGGGCTTGCTGCCCATCGTTTTAAAGGCTTCCCAAGTTAAGGCTTTCGAGTACTGATCTTGAGAGTGATGAGCGCCAATATGGCTGGTAGCGCCTGAGTAAAAAAGATGCTGGGTTTGGCTGTGGCGGCACCAAAGACTCCGGCCACAATCACGCAGCCTAGGAAGAAGACTTTGATATCAAAGCGATCTTTAATCACGCCCCAAAGTAAACCTGCAACAAGAAAACCATTGTACAAACCTTGATTCATCGCCAATGCCGCCGAGCTGCTTGATGCTTCGGGCGTCATATTGAATATCTTGCGACCAATCTCGTGATCCCAATAGAACATTTCAAGCACTAAAAATCCAAAGTGCAGTATGGCAACGATAATAATTAAAACTGTCGCGATGAGACGCATAAACCCTCCTAAATATCACTATCTTAAAAAAGACTCGACAAAGCATTTAACTTTATTGATCCAGTATGAATGCCTCTTTTTATGCTGGTGATTGTGCGAAGCGACCGAGCGGCGCTTCTTTGATCGGCAAGTGAATCAAAGCGGCGATAACACCAAGCAATATATTTATCAGCCACACCAAATCGTAACGCGCGGCGTCCCCATAGGTTGAAAAGCCAAGGTATTGCCCACAAAACGTAGAGATCATTTGAAAGGCATCGGATTGCTCATAGAGATAGCCCCCTAAGTAGACCCCAGAAAAACTGCCAAGTTGATGCGATAAGAAAACTACGCCATAGAGTAGTGCCATATAGCGTGTACCAAACATTACCGCCACTAAGCCTGACGTTGGCGGTATCGTGGCCAGCCACAAAACACCAATTCCAATGCTGAAAAAGATAACCGAATAAATACTTGGAGGCAAAACAATAAAGATCGCGATCACCAAGGCGCGCAATAGATAAATCCACGCGAGCATGGATTGCTTGGGATACTTACCCGACCAAACCCCAGCCACGTAGGAGCCAACCATGTTTGAGACCCCGATAATAGCAAGGCTCATTGCCGCCACTTTGGCACTGAAGCCTAGGTCACTTAAATAGGCGGGCATGTGCACAGTGATAAATGCTAAGTGAAAACCACAAACAAAAAACCCGATCACCAACAGAATGTAGTGCTTTTGCGCAAAGGCTTCGCTTAAGGCCTGCCAAATAGACTGATCATTGTCTTTATCTATTACTTCGTTTGCACCTGAATATGGGGCCAACGGTAAGGCTAAGAACAACATCAAAAGAGTTGCCCCCGACATGATTTGAAGCGCTGAGAACCAACCGAAGAAATCGATCAGCGTTTGCGAGAATGGCACCATCATAAATTGGCCCATCGAACCCGCTGCGGTGCCGACTCCAGCAACCCATTGCCGACGTTCTTCCGGCACAGCGCGCATCAACGCCGGTATCACAATACCGAACGCAGTGCCGGCTATCCCTGCGCCGACAAAGATGCCTGCGGAAACATTAAGTGACCACGCCTCACCTGAAAAAGCCATCCAGAGTAGGCCGATGGCATAAATGACCACGGCGCCGAGAATCACTTTCAGATTGCCAAAACGATCAGCCAGGCCGCCAGCAAACACAGAGCAAATACCCCAACTTAAGTTTTGTATGGCTAGCGCAGTCGCTAATACATCGCGGCCCCAAGTGTGAAAGTCGCTCATCGGTTTCATAAACAAACCAAACGACGAGCGCAGGCCAAACGACATCATCAACAATAGACAAGCGCTGAGAATGAGGATTTTAACCGAAGGCGTAAGACGCGATTCCATGACTGAATTATGCCTCCTAAATAACAATTTTAATATGTTGAGCTTGACGGCGATTTGAACAAGCGTATATTCGGCCGTCCACAATCTAATCGGAGAGCATCATGGCTAAATTAAGTAAGCCTAAGTTTGCTCCTCGAAACCCCGTGGCGCGTTCACCTTTACTTGCTAAAGGTGGTGCGCACAAAAGCGAGAAGTCTCATTCTCGAGTAACACCGGGGCAACTCAAGCATCACTATGATGACTGGAGAGAGGAGCTGGAATTCGAGCGGTCGTTAAAGATGGATTCAGACACGCCGCTTGAATCACTCCTTACTATTATTTCCAAAGGATTACATTTTAGTCGCGAACAATTACGCCTGAGTTAGCTGACCCTATTTTTTATCCTCAATCGATTAAGTTGCCAGTTCAATTTTATTTTGAGGGTTTTGGGTATGCCTTATTTATCTTCGTTTAAGTTAGTGCTGTGTTTGCTGGTTGGATTGTTGCTGCTGAGCAGCTGCACGCGAAAAGCCGATCTCGTTGCTGTTGAAGATCACGACAGCGCAAAGCAATCTAAGGTTAAAGTAAAACAACAACCCGTTCCTGAGAGCGTGTTGGGCACAGCTAGGGAGGAAGAGAGAAAAGTCAAGACTCTACGCCATCGAAACTTGCCTCGATATCAAGCCTTGGCTTATACCCACGCTGAAAAACCAGATCGAAGCGAATACCCTGGTTTTGAAGAAAACGGCATCAAACTAACTCGTGAGGACCCAGTATCGACCTTCTCTATTGATACTGATACCAGTGCTTATTCATTGGTGCGAGCAACATTGAATCGTGGCGTAATACCAAGCCCTGAGATGATCAGAACCGAAGAGCTAATTAACTATTTTGACTACGACTACGCCCTACCCGCCTCAAAAGAACAACCCTTTGCGCCCAGTGTTGCCCTGATTAACGCGCCGTGGTCAGAAGACAAGCAACTTCTTAAAATTGGCATCAAGGGGTTTGACGTAGAAGCAGACCGCCAGCCAGATAGTAATTTGGTTTTCTTGTTAGATGTATCTGGCTCTATGCAAGCTCAAAACAAATTGCCTTTACTTAAAAAGTCGATCACGCTTTTATTAGGCAGCTTAAAGCCAAGCGATACCGTTAGTATTGTTGTCTATGCCGGTGCATCTGGTGTCGTGCTTGAGCCAACCCAGGTGAAACACAGACACAAAATTCTAGGCGCGCTCAGTCGGCTTAGCGCAGGCGGCAGTACCGCAGGCGGCGCAGGCTTGGAGCTTGCGTATCAACTTGCTCAAGAAAACTTTAACCAAGATGCGGTAAACCGAATCATTCTCGGAACTGACGGCGACTTCAATGTGGGCGCCAGTCGTAATCAAGACATCTTGGCGTTGGTGAAGCAAAAGCGTCAACAAGGGGTTTATATATCTGTGCTTGGTTTTGGTGGAAATAACTATCAAGACGACATGATGCAAACTATCGCCCAAAATGGTAACGGCATTGCGGCATACATCGATACTCTAAAAGAAGCAAAAAAGGTATTGGTTGATGAAGCCACATCAAACTTATTTCCAATTGCCAATGACGTAAAAATCCAAGTCGAGTTTAACCCCGCTGTTGTCGCTGAGTACCGACTGTTGGGTTACGAAACTCGTAAATTAAATAGGGAAGATTTCAACAACGATAAAGTTGATGCAGGTGAAGTGGGCGCAGGCCACAGTGTGACGGCGATTTATGAAATTACTCCGACAAACTCAAACGGTGCTGCGATTGACCCTCTACGATATCAAAGCGAGAAGAATACCTTCACTGACAATGTGTCTGGAGAGCTCGGTTTTTTGAAGATTCGTTACAAACTGCCAGGGGAGAGTAAAAGTGAACTTATTAGTGCAGCCATAGAAAACCGTATCGTGGTCAGCCAAGAAGCACAGTTCGCAACAGCGGTAGCGGGCTTTGCAGAGCTATTGCGAGGCGGTGAACGTGTAGCAGATTTGAGTTTTGATACTCTAATCTCGATAGCGAAAAAGGCACGCGGTGATGACCCCTATGGTTACCGTGCCGAGTTTATTCAAATGGTAGAAATGGCAAAGGTGTTAAACGAAGGCGTGGCGACTCGGTAGCATTAGGGAAGATCCTGACTTTCGTCAGGATGACTTGAGTGGGCGTGGCGGTTCAGTGGCTTGAGATGATGCTTACGTGGGCTGAGCTGGCGATTTAACTCTGTTGATACGATGACTAACTCTGCTGCTGCAACTATTTAGTCCGTAGGTGCAATGACTGACTCCACTGGTACAACGCCTAACTCCGCTGGTGTGGTGACTAACTCGACAAACACCGAACAACCCCCACAAAGTCATCCTGAACTTGATTCAGGATCTAAGCCAAACGCCGACAAAGAACCCGCTCCTTACGCCTGACTTTATAAACAACACTCAACTAAGGCCTATTACGCCCCAATTCATCGTGGCTGGAAACCCAGTCGCCTGCGAGTACGGCGGCGGCTAATGAGAGTTCACCTGCGAGTACAGTAGCGGCGCAAATCTCGGCTAGCTTCATGACCTTGCCATCGCCGTAGCAATCTAACATTTCTAGGCTTTCTCTTTGCGTGGCTAATCCGGTGCCGCCGCCGTAGCTCGCGACGATCAGTGAGGGTAAGGTAATGCTCCAGTACAAGTCGCCATTATCAAGTAAATCTACATAGACAATACCTGCTTGCGATTCGGCGATATTGGCCGCGTCTTGGCCAGTGGCGATAAATAAAGCGGCGAGCCCATTCGCGGCGTGCAAACCATTATTACTGGTGCCAGCCAACATGCCGCCCACATTGGAGACTTGACGTGCCCGAAACAGAGTTTGGGTATCAACCCGTAAGCGCGATTTACACAGCTCGTTCGGCAAAACAACCTCGGCAACCACACGCGCTCCGCGCGAATGCAGGGTATTTAGCTGCGAGTGTTTTTTATCCGTGTCGATGGCTCCTGAGAGCGTATAGCCCGATAGTTGTTGATTGTGCAGCGCTATCCATTCGCAGGCGGCCAAGGTGGCTTTGCCGCACATGTTTTGGCCAGCGGCATCGCCAGTTAGGTAATTAAACCGGCAAAAGTGCATGCGAGAAACAACGTAATGCTCAACATGTGAAAGCGTACCGATTGACGTGGTGGCTTCGGCCGCGGCTTTGATTTCGTCAAAGTGCGTGTCAAACCACTCTCTGAAATCACGCGCCTCGCGTGCCGATTGAAAATGAAAAACCGGCGCTCGCTGCATGTAGCGCTCAACCACCGTCGTGTTGACACCACCGGCATCACTTAAGACACTCATACCGCGGCTATAGCTCGCCACCAAAGTACCTTCGGTGGTCGCCATCGGAATATAAAAGTCACCTTGCGCGTGCTCGCCGTTAATTTTAAGAGGCCCAGCCAAGCCGATAGGCACTTGCGCTACTCCTAAGGGATTTTCAATATTGCCTTCAAGGTTTTTGGGCTCCTGTGAGTGATGCGCTATGTGTTGAGCTTTGCTCGACGTCTGTGCGCGCACAAATGCAAGGCGGTCATCCATGCTGTGCTTCGTATAATTATCTTGCTGGCGCGGAATTTTAGGCGCTTTGTTTTCTGACATGACGTTCCCCATTGATGCAGGCTGCGGGCCGCAGTTAACTCAAGTTTATAGCGCGGTCAATGATCACTAATTCACTGCGCTAAAGTCTTTCTTCTTTTGAGTTGATTATAGAATAGAATGATCTCTCGACTGTCATGACCAAGCGAACCTCAAATAAGATGAATCAAAGCAAGCCATTAGGATTTTGGAGTTGTTGGGCCTTAACCGTTGGCATCATGATTGGTTCTGGTATTTTTCTCTTGCCGGCCAGCTTGGTTAAATTTGGTTTACTGAGTTTCTGGGGTTGGGGTTTAACCGCATTGGGTTCGGTTGCCTTGGCGTTGGTAATTGCACGTTTATCCAATCGCACCACAAAATCGGGAGCTGTCTTTCAATACACTCGCGATGCTTTTGGTGACTTCCCGTCTTTCTTGGTGGCCTGGGCGTATTGGGCGTCCTACTGGATTGCCATACCGGCAATGGCGATCGCGTTTGTGGGGTACCTCTCCGTGTTTGTGCCCGCTATAAAAGACAACGCGGTGGCCGAAGCGACCGCTGCATTGATCTTAATTTGGGCAGTCACCTTGATCAATCTGCGTGGCTTAGCGCAAGCAGGCCGAATGCAAATTGTTATGACTTTGCTTAAGCTAATACCGCTGTTAGTGATCGTGGCTTTGGGCGCGTTTGCGGGAACCAGCGATAATCTACCTGAGCTAAACCCCCAGGGCGGAAGCGTGATTGGTATTATTGCCGCATCGGCCTTACTGACCATGTGGGCGTTTTCTGGTATGGAAGCCGGTGCGGTGCCAGCCGCCGATGTGGTTGAACCAGAACGCACGATCCCTCGAGCCATTTTGTTCGGCACCTTAGTGGTCGCCTTTGTTTATATTGCCTCGAGCTACGCAGTAATGAGTTTGGTGCCGGCCGAGCAATTAGCCAATTCTACCTCGCCATTTGCGGATGCTGCGCAAGGCCTGGGAAGCTGGGGCCCTACATTGGTAGCGATTGGGGCAATGATTTCTACGGCGGGCGCGATCAACGGCACGATCTTTCTATTGGGCCAACTACCGATGGCCGTCGCCGTCGAAGGTTTGGCGCATCCAGCGTTGGCTAAACGTAACCGCGGTGGCGCACCGGCGGTATCTTTAATTTTAGCGTCTTTGTTGGGTTCGATTTTATTAATCGCTAATTACAATAAAGGCTTGCTCGAGATGTTTGAGCTTTTGGTGGTCATGAGTACATCGGCCTATTTAGTGCCTATGCTGGTATGTGGCTTGGCTGAGTTAAAGGCCTCTTGGCGAGCCGCCAAGGGTTGGGGCTTACTCGCCTTGTTCGCGAGCGTCTATAGTGGCTTTGCCATTTATGGGTCGGGCTTGGATGTATTGGCCTGGGGAATTGTATTGTTCGCTGCCGGCATCCCGCTTTACTTTTGGGGCCGGCAACAATCTAAGCTAACAAGCAGTGGCTAGCTGGTTGATCTTTTTAGGATGATCTAGGATTCAGCCGAATCTTTGCTGGCCTCATCTTCTTGCGGCGCATCCAATTTAACCTGGGCAATTTTGTCCTCAGCGCCGCTTTCATTGTGCCGCGTTAACAAGGTATTCAAATGGAAGACCGATGTCATCATTGAATAGAACGGCAAAATGTAACCGCGCTTACGCAGTTCCAAAAACACCTCGTCGCTCAATTCGTTAGCGGCTTTTTCATCAACCGTGTTCAACCCTTTAAGCGTGTTGACACGCCCACTTTGATATTGAACCACCACATCAATCGGTTTGATCAGCTTGTGCTCGTCTAAAAAACGACCGAACTGAACGCTTTGTATTTCATTGTT
>CALAKU010000097.1 GCA_937922925.1 uncultured Arenicella sp.
GAGTGTAGAAGAATATAAGCATCCGTTTATATTTTCTTAAAGAAGCTTAACCGAAATGAAGAAAGCACTAATATCGTTGGCGTCTAAAATACGCGGAGTTATCACATAAGCTAAATTCAAAGAATCGATTTGGTACTGCGAATTATTTGATCTCAATCATTTAGGTCGTATTCGGGTATTTGTAGACAGGTAAAGATGGCATAGCATTGAGCGGTAATACAAAGAAAGTGAGTCACTGTCGATGAGCATTCATAATAAAATTTCTGCCGCGGATATAGAGCGCGTCTACAACCCAATTGATAAAGCCGGTGGCTTACCAAATGCGGCTTATGTAGACCAAGACGTGTTTGCTTTTGAACGCGATAACCTAATGGCGAACACTTGGGCAGGTTTACTATTCGCCAGTGAGCTTCCAGAAAACGGCTATGCGCTGCCCATCGATTTTATGGGTTTGCCGCTGTTAGCTATTCGAGATCGCGAAGGGCAGCTTTCAATCTTCCATAATGTGTGTAGCCATCGCGGCATGATCTTAGTCAGAGAAGCTGGGCCAGTAAAAAATCTTTTACGATGCCCTTATCACTCTTGGAGCTATACCTTAGATGGAGAGCTAAAGAGCACACCGCATATCGGCGGCGTAGGGCAAAACTCCGCAGAGGGTTTTTCTTGTATTGGTAAAGGCTTGAAACCAGTTCGAAGTGCTGAGTGGATGGGCATTGTTTTTGTCAATCTTTCTGGCGAGGCTGAGAGCTTTGATGACTTTATCGAACCCTTGGATGCTCGCTGGGCCAAGTTTGCTGGCGCGGGTGCCTTAAATAAATTAAGCGTGGCGAGCGATCACTCGCAAATGCAGCTTGAGATAAAAGCCAATTGGAAGCTAGCGATTGAGAACTACTGTGAGGCCTACCATTTGCCTTGGGTGCATCCTGAACTTAATTCCTACTCGCCTCTGGATCAGCATGAAAATTTGCATGTCAACGACTACATGACCGGCCAGGCGACACATAACTACACCTTGTCTGAGGTGGCGGGCACGACCCTGCCCAAGTTTGGCGCGTGGCCGCAAGACAAACAAGCTTATGGTGAGTACATCTCCTTATATCCAAATCTAATGTTGGGCGTACAAGTGGATCACGCCTTTGCGATTATTTTGCAGCCGATAGCGCCGAACCACACTATCGAGAAATTGCAAATCGCCTATGTTGATGACGATGCGATTTCTGACCAATACCAGGGTTGCCGAGATGCTACCTTGGCGGCATGGAAAACCGTTTTTACTGAAGACATCTTCGCCGTCGAAGGTATGCAGAAAGGCCGTCATAGTCCCGGTTTTCAAGGTGGCGTGTTTTCGCCGGTGTTGGATACGCCAAGCCATGATTTTCATAAGTGGGTTGCCAAGGCCTACCAAAGCGGCATAGAGTCCAAAGCCTAATTTGGTTTACCAATCTCAATATGGCGCATTTTAAACATTATATTAATGGTGAGTGGGTTGACTCTGAGTCCTCGATTGACGTCATCGACCCAGCTACGGAAACCGTGGTTGGCTCGATTGCTTTAGCCGATATAAAGGAAGTCGACTTGGCGGTGAAGTCCGCTCGAGAGTGTGTCACTCGCGGTGATCTGAGTATGCCAAGGCCAGCCGAACGAGTTGAGTATCTGCTCAAAGTCGTCGGTGAGCTTGAGAAACTCAAAGACGAAGGTGCCAAGCTATTGGTCGCCGAAAACGGCAAGACCACCGCCCAAGCGGTCGACGAGTTCGATAACGCCATACGCTACTTTAGGTACTACGCTGGCATGGCCGACAAAATCGAAGGCCGCTCTATACCGCTTGGTGAAGACTATATTGACTTTACGATGTATGAACCGTTAGGCGTGTCGGCACAAATTGTGCCGTGGAACTTTCCGGTGGATCTTTGCGCTCGCTCTTTGGCCCCCGCGCTGGCGGCCGGCAACGCGGTGGTCATTAAATCCCCAGAGCTCACACCGTTGGCGATGACGTTTATCGCTCAGGCTTGTCACAATGCTGGCCTGCCCAACGGTGCGGTCAACATGATTTGTGGCTATGGCTCGACGGCGGGCGCGGCTTTGGTTGAGCATCATGACATTGATCAAATTGTCTTTACCGGCTCAGTCGCCACCGGGCAATCGATTTTAAGAGCCGCCGCCCAACGTGCTGTGCCTTGCGTGATGGAGCTTGGTGGTAAATCTGCCGCGGTTGTATTTCCCGATGCTGATCTGGACGCCTTTATCAACGACGTCGATTGGGGCATTTTCTTTAACGCAGGGCAGGTGTGTTCAGCCATGTCTCGTTTGATCGTTCATGAGTCGATTCATGATGAACTATTGCAGCGAGTTATTAAGCTTGCTAAGAGCCAAACTTTTGGCCACGGCAGTGAGCCGAGTACGACACTGACTCCGTTGGCGTCGGCGCATCAACGTGATGCCGTTTTAGCATATTGTCAACGCAGCTTGGAGCAAGGCGCGTCTTTAGCAACTGGCGGAACCGCCATAGGCGAGAGTGGCTACTTTGTCGCACCGACGGTACTTGATAAGGTCTCGCCAGATTCCGATGTCTTTAAACAAGAAGTCTTTGGGCCGGTGCTTGCAGTAACAACGTTTAACGATGAGGCCCAAGCATGGCAGCTCGCCAATGCCACCAACTTTGGTTTGGTTAACGGCATATTTACACGTGACCTCAATGTGGCCATGCGCGGTGCCAAGGCACTAAGATGTGGCCAAGTCTTTATCAATGAATGGTACGCAGGTGGTGTTGAAACGCCGTTTGGCGGAGTTGGGCTTTCAGGCTATGGCCGCGAGAAAGGTCAAGAAGCACTGTACAACTACGTGCGAACTAAAAACGTCGCGATCAAGTTACAAAACTAAAGCCGAATTCAGATAACGTAGGCTTGTTGCACTAGCCAAGGCCGAATCTTTTTTAGTTTGGTTTTTAGCGAGTCGTCAAAGGCGATTTTTGAAATAGACGCGATGGTCGAAGGCAACTCTCGCCACTCTTTAGACCGCGCGATCAAGCTGATTTCTCGAGCGTGTTTGCCTTCTTCCAAATTCAGCACCGCGACGTTATCAAGTAAATCCGCATAACGAACCAAACACATTGCCGAGAGAATAGCCCAGCCATGTTGTTGTTGCACAAAACGTATTACCGATTGAGTGCTATCGAATTCGTATTGCGTATCGAGCTTGATATTAAGGCGTCTAGCAATAATGTCGGTTTGCCCACCAATGGTTGACTCTGGGCTGTAGTGGATAAATGGCAAACTTGTTGCCAGTTTCGATAAACGCAGGCGCCGATGGCTTGCTGGCGTAATCACAACAAAAGGGTCTCGAATCAGTTTGAGACGTTGAATGCGAGTTTCGTCGGCCAAGGTATCCGCGCTGATCAACACATCGAGTGTTCGGCTTTGAAACGCCTCGCTTAGCGACGAGCTAATCCCAGTACGTAGGCTAACTCGTTTCACATGCTGTTTGATCCCCGCCACCACCGGCAGGGCCAGCGAATCAGCAAACGAATCAATCATGCCGATATTCAATTGATTGATTTGCCCGATGTTCGTCGTCGCGAGTTCGTTGACTACCGCGTTCGTTTGCTCAAAAACGGTGTGCGCATAGCTCAACAAACGTTCACCACTTTGAGTCAAACTCAGTGGCTTAGACCGTCGAATCACTAAAGTGCTTTGAGTGGATTCTTCAAGCTGTTTAATTGCTTGCGATACGGCACTTTGGGTAATTCGCAAACGTTTAGCCGCTTCGCTGAAAGATCGTGCCTCAGCTAAGGTCACCAACACCTCCAAAGAAGCAAATTCAATCGCTCGATTACGTCGCATATTTTAGTTTAATTGATATTTTGTATAACTATAACTTATTTTAAAATTGATAAAATCATTGAGAATTAAAAAAGTGGGGCAAGCCCGTGCCTTTTGGCTTACTAAAATACGGTTTATTAAAACGCTATCCAGCGCAACATCACTTTACGCCTGAATGCGAATTAAAGTCACATTATGATGTAGTGATTGTGGGGGCGGGTGGCCATGGTGCGGCCATCGCGTATTATCTTGCCAAAGAGCATGGCATCACCAATGTGGCGGTGTTGGACAAAGGCTATTTGGGCGGTGGTAATACGGCTCGAAATACGGCCGTGATTCGCTCGAATTATCTAACCGAAGAAGGCGTTAATTTTTATAAAGCCTCGGTTGATTTATACGAAGGCCTATCTAATGAGCTGGGTTATAACATCTTGTACGAAAATCGTGGGCAGCTCACTTTAGCGCACAGCGATGCAGCAGTGAGAAGTATGCGTTGGCGCGCCGAAGTGAATCAGCATTTGGGCGTTAAGTCTGAGTTGGTCGACCCGCAAACCATTAAGGAATTGGTGCCCCTTTTGAACGTTGAAAGCAATACTCGCTTTCCGATTTTGGCAGGGCTCTGGCATGCCGATGGTGGCACCGCTCGGCACGACGCCGTTGTATGGGGATATATGAAGGGCGCTTGTGAACGCGGTGTTGAGCTGCATCAACTTACCGAAGTCACGGGTTTTGATATTCAACACAATAAGGTTAACAAAGTGCATACCTCGCGCGGCGCAATATCTTGCGGCTGTGTGGTTCAAGCCGTAGCGGGCATGAGTTCGGTGGTTGCGAAGATGGCTGGGTTGAAACTACCTATTCATGCCTTTCCGCTGCAAGCCATGGTGACTCAACCGTATAAGCCCTTGATGACCCCACATGTGAGTTCGCCACATGTTCACGTTTATATTCATCAGACTTCACGCGGCGAGTTTGTAATAGGCGGTGGCTCCGACCCGTACGCTTTGTACAACACGCGCGCAACGTTGGAAATGAAAGAAACCTTGGCCTCGTCGATTACCGAGCTGTTCCCATTTCTAGCGCAAGCGAAAATGCTACGCCAATGGGCTGGCATTACCGATATGACGCCAGACTACAGCCCGATTATGGGCAAGTGTGAAATCGAAAATTACTATCTCGATGCTGGTTGGGGCACTTGGGGTTTTAAAGCCACGCCCATCTCCGGCAAGACGATGGCCGAGTTGGTTGCAACAAAGAAGACGCCATCGTTAATCAAGCCGTTTGCCTTACAACGCTTTTACGACTTTCAACAAGTGAACGAAGCGGGCGCCACCGCCGCCAGTCACTGAGCAGGCAGATTCTATGAAGACTTTAAATTGCCCTCTCAATGGCCGCCGTAATATCACCGAATTTGTTTACGGTGGTGAATATCATATGCGCCCGGACGCCAATAATGCGAGCTCTACCGAGTGGGCCGAGTATGTCTTCTTCGACCGTAATCCGGCTGGCGAGGTGATTGAATGGTGGTTTCATTCGCCAAGCGCGTATTGGTTCTTAGCCAAACGCAATACGGTGACTGATGAGGTGCTTGCTACGTTTGCTTTTGACGAATTGGCGCAACACGTCGAAGGAGACCACCATGTCTAAGTTGCCCAAGTCGCCACGACTCGCACCGCCATATGGCAATTCAATTGATCGCGATAAGCCGATCGACTTTGAGTTCGATGGTAAAAAAATAAAAGGCTTCAAAGGCGATACCATCGCCAGCGCTCTTATCGCTAATGGCCAATGGTTGATGAGCCGCTCATTTAAATATCATCGGCCGCGCGCGCCACTTACCATGGCAGGGCAAGACGCAAATACTTTGGTTCAGCTTCAAGACGCGCCAAACAGTTTGGGCGATGTGGTTCAAATAACGCCAGGCTTATTAGTTGCATCGCAAAATACCACGGGCTCGCTCGAACGCGACTGGATGTCGTCTTTGGGCTTGTTATCAAAGTTCTTGCCGGTCGGGTTTTACTACAAAGCCTTTTATCGCCCGCGCGGTATCTGGGAATGGTGGGCAAAATTTTTTCGCCCCCGCGCTGGCCTTGGTGTGATCAATGTCGATGCCGTCGAAGTCGAGCGCGACAAACAATATTGTTTTTGCGATGTCGTGGTTGTTGGCGGTGGCGCCGCTGGTATGCAAGCCGCAATTGCCGCAGGCGAAGCCGGCGCAGACGTTATTTTAATTGAGGAATCACACTCACTGGGCGGCAGCCTTTTATATCAACGCAGCTCTGATTCTGCTCAAGTTGAGCATGAAACCTTAGCCAAGTTACAACAAGCCATTGCTCAGCAAAAAAATATCAAAGTCATGCTCAACGCGGTGGTCAATAGTTGGCACACAGAGCATTGGTTGGCGGTCTCAACGGAGCAGCGTTTATTCAAATTGCGGGCCAAGCAGACCATTCTTGCCACCGGGGTATTAGAACAACCCGCCGTTTTTCGAGGCAATGATATTCCCGGCGTGGTGATGGGGAGTGCGGTACAACGTTTGTTAAAAAAATACGCTGTTAAACCAGCAGAACGCGCCGTGATTTTAGCTGGCAACGACGAGGCCTACGGCGTTGCCCTTGATCTAGTCGAGGCCGGTGTTGCAGTCAGTGCTGTGATCGATTTGCGCGTTAAGCCATTCAAATCACAACGCTTTCAAGCCGTGGCCGATCTAGGGCTCTGCATCAAAACCGGCCATGCTGTTTATCAAGCGCGTTGCAAACAAAATCATCTAAGCAGTGTGCAAGTGCGAGCCATTGAAAGCTCTGGGCAATGCGGCACACAAGGGTTCAATATTGATTGCGATTTATTAGTTATGTCGGTTGGCTTTATGCCAACCTATCAACTTGCGTGCCAAGCCGGTGCACAGCTCGACTACGACGACGATCACGCCAGTTTCCATTTGCGTAATCTACCAAGCGGCATGCACTTGGTCGGTGCTGTGGCGGGGCAGTGGCCATTGCGCGCAAGTTTGCGACACGCCAGCGACCTTGCCAAAGCCGTGGCAAACGACGCCTTGGGGTTTGATTACAGCTATCCGCTGACAAGTTCTATGGAACATCATGGCTTGAATCATCCATGGCCTATTTTCCCTCATCCAAAAGGCAAAGAGTTTGTTGATTTTGATGAAGACCTCACCATTAACGATATTATCAATGCCACCAAAGATGGTTACGAACACATCCAGCTGGTTAAGCGCTACAGCACCTGCGGTATGGGGCCATCACAAGGCAGGCAATCAGCATTAGCGGCCGCCCGTTTGGTAGCTAAGGCGACGAATAAAACCGTCGCACAAACCGGCGTTACGACTGCGCGCCCACCGTTTACGCAAGAGCCATTGGGAGTGAATGCAGGGCGTTCCTTTTTCCCACATCGACATACACCAATGCACCACCACCACTTGGCCGCGGGCGCGACCATGATGCAAGCGGGCACTTGGTATCGCCCAGCGTATTATGGCTCTGATGATCAGCGGCAACGCTGTATTCAGGCCGAAGCGCAAAACGTGCGTGAGGCGGTTGGCCTAATCGACGTATCTACTTTAGGGGGCCTGGATATTCGAGGCCAAGATGCGGCTGAGTTTTTAAATCGGCTTTACACCAGCCGCTTTGAGAAAGTCGCTGTTGGTCGGTCGAAATACGCCGTGTTATGCAACGAAGCCGGGGTGGTGATCGACGACGGAGTCGCTTGTCGTTTGGCCCAAGACCATTTTTACATTACTGCCACCACGGGCGGTGTTGATCGGGTTTTTCAAACCATGTTGCGATGGAATGTGCAATGGCAATTGGACATTGATATCAGCAACGTCACCAGTGCTTACTGCGCGGTGAACTTAGCTGGGCCCAAAGCCAAAAAAGTGTTGTCGACCTTGTGCAGCGCCGATCTTTCTCAAGAAGCCTTTCCCTATATGGGGGTTCAGCAATTTGATGTTGCCGGTATTCCCGCGCGCGTAATGAGGGTTGGCTTTGTCGGCGAGCTGGGCTACGAAATTCACGTGCCGAATCTATTTGGCAAGGCGTTGTGGGAGGCCTTAATGCACGCCGGTGCCGATCAGGGTATTCGCCCGTTTGGTGTAGAAGCACAGCGTTTGCTTCGCCTTGAAAAAGGCCATGTGATTATTGGCCAAGACACCGATGCCATGACGACACCGGCCGAACTGCAAATGCGGTGGGCGGTAGCGAACAGTAAAGACGATTTTATCGGCAAGCGTTCGTTGAGCGAACTCGACAAGCTGTCGCCACAACGAAAACTCGCAGGCTTTGTCTTTGACGCCA
>CALAKU010000098.1 GCA_937922925.1 uncultured Arenicella sp.
GATGACATGGACAGCAAAGTCAATGTGCATGGTGGAGCAATTGCACTTGGCCATCCATTCGGTTGCTCAGGCACGCGTATCTCCGGTTCTTTACTTACGGTGATGGAAGATCGTGACATGACCATGGGTATTTCAACGATGTGCATTGGTTTAGGGCAGGGCATCACTACGGTGATGGAGCGTTTGAACTAAACCTCAATTAAGCGAACTGATTTGAATCAGTAAAAACGCCAATAGGGTTTACTCTGTTGGCGTTTTTTTTGGCAATTGTTTTTGTCTAAGACAGTCGGGCTTGTATATGCGCACTGGCACGGTCAATTAGTTCCGCCCAATCGCCAGATTTACGTTGACGCATTATTTCAATGCTCGGATACCAAGTACTTTGGCCGACATCATCCAACCAGCGCCAATCTGCGTGCGGCGACAGCAATACCAAGCCTGGTACGTTCAAGGCACCAGCCAAATGAATTACCGATGTGCATACGCAAACCACATAGTCCATTTGCTGTAACAGCGCTCCTGTATGCGAGTAACTGACGAGTTCGGTTTCTAAATCAACTATCTCATTGGAGTCTAAAATGCTCTTTTGACCTTGCTTCAAAGGCAGCTGAAAGCTGTAAAAATCGTAGTCTCCCGCGTTTGTAATGTTTGCCATCTCTTCAAGTGGGCAAGAGCGGTGATGATTAATTTGCTGAGTTGGGCTACCTGCCCAAACAATTCCTATCTTTGGTTTGTTGCCTTCCAGTTTTGGTACGATGACTTCTTTGGCGATTGATAAGTACGGCGTGTTTGTCGGCAGCGTCTTTAGATCAACTTTCAGGGCAGCGCCAAGCGACATGATTGGGCAATACACGTCAAACAAATCGGCGGGCAAACTTCCGGCTAAGCGAACTTCGTCAACGCATGGCATGTTTTTAAATAAAAGGCGTAATGGCTCGGTGCATACAATAACCAGCTTTGCGCAACGTTCACGGACTTGTGGCAAAAAGCGCGCAAACTGAATCGCATCGCCATTGCCTTGTTCGGTATGCACGAGCAGTGTTTTGCCGCTGATGTCTTCGCCTTGCCACTTTGGTTGCGGGCAGTTGAATGGTTGAAAACTCGGCATATTCCAACGCCATTCGTACTCGGGCCAACCGCGTTCGAATTGGCCTTGTTTAAGTAAGACGCAGCCGCGATTAAAATGCGCGGTCGCGTATTTTTGATCCGCTGAGATGGCTTTGTCATAGGCAGTCAAGGCTTTATCGAATTCCAACTTGCCCGCCCAAGCATGCCCTAAGCTATTGTGAGCCTCGGCGTGGTTGTCTTGCAGTGAGGTGGTTTTCTCCAGTACCTCAATGGCGTCATCCCATTGCTCGGTGTCTGACAGGGCAACGCCTAAATGATAGAGCGCGACGATGCTGTCGGGTTCCTCGTTTAAAAATTCGCGATAGGTTTTAATCGCTTCGTCGAACTCACGGCGGCGATGATGGGCGATGGCCGTTTCGAGTTTGATTTGTTTTGGGTCCGGCGGAGTAAAGTCTTTGATAACCTCATCGGGGATAGAATACGAAGTGTTCAGAAGTGGGTCGTCCACGTCCAACAGAGCTGGATAGGCAAATGGCACAACTTGAACCGAAAAAATCTCTTGAACCCCACCTGAAAACACCAAAAACCCAACGGTTTGACCAGTGGTGATGTCGATAATCCAAACCCCGCATTTACGGTCTTGCTCCCTTTCAGTTAGCGGCAAGCCCGCGAAAACAGCGGTTTCTCGAACCTCCGATAGACCGATCAATGCGTACCGTTCAATAAAATCGATGCCCCGACAAAACCCCGGCATCTCGGCGACCACGGTTTTCTCTCCACTGCTTGGGTCTATGGTAATTAAATGCCCTGCGCCCGATTCCAATACCCACAATTTGTCTTGATACCAGCGGGGTGAGTGGGGCATTGAAAGGCCCTCGGCAATCATTTCATTACTGTCGATATCCATGATCATGCCGCCGAATGCCTTATTTTCTCGCCAGCCTGCGGCTTTATCGCTGGTGCCCAGAGCGCTCACATACTTTGGCTTGCCATCGCGCATCCCAAGGCCATTCAAGTGGCACCGATCGCTTAAATCGTAGCCAGTTATAAACGGTGGGCGCCAACGCGGCACGATGCTGTGCTTAATATCGAGCGTACACAAGCAAGACATCTTGGTATTGACCAACCAGAGTTCATCGTTGGAATCAAAGCCCATCTCGTGAATGTCGATGTCTCCAGTGACATGAGTCTGACGCGCCAGAAAAGCGCCGTCGTGAGAATTCACTGGCTCCACTTTTGGGCCAACATTGCTCATATTAAAATAGTCGATGACTTTAGGCCCCGAGCCCACACTCAGGCGACCTTTATTAAAAGCAACGCCCATGGGCTTTTGTAGATTGACAAAATGGGTGTTCAAGCTGTCTCCGGTTGCGCGCAGCAAAATTAATTTGCCCGCTTGATAGGTCGAAACAACAATGCTTGCCTTGGCTTGTCTGAGTAAGTCCGGAAAAGTGGTGGTGTGTTGGCTGTGCAGCGCTTCGCCCATGTGAGCTGCTCCCTCTAGTGGTGGGTTAATGGTGGGGTGTTCGCCAAGTTTAGCTTATGAACTCGGTAAACCAAAATCGGCCATAATAATGGTACACTTGGCTAGCTATGTCAGAGCAAATCGAAATTAATCGAGAACCCGTCGAACTTTATAAGGTGTTGAAGTTCCATGGTTTAGTCAGCTCTGGTGGCGAAGCTAAACAGCTGATAGATGCTGGATTGGTAAGGGTGAATGGCAATTTGGAGCTGCGTAAGCGTTGCAAATTAAAGGCCGGCGACCAAATCGAATTCCAATCCGAGTGTTATCAGTTGATTTTGGCTAGTTAATTTGCCCAACCACAAAACAATACGGCAAAACATAGCAGAAAAACAAACGCGCAGTTATGGATACCGCCGAAGATAAGGACGTTCTATGGTGGCCTTGCCGCGAGTTTGATTAACTAGCGAACATTATCCGGGGTGGGTTATGCAAAATTCTAAAATAAGCAAATGGTCTTTAATTTGGCCAATTATCGCGCTCGCGATTATTCCAATCGCCGTCAGTTTGATGGTCTACAACACGCCAAATCGATTGCCGCCAGGCTTCGGCGAGTTTCCGCCGCAATACATTGCCTGCGACCCAAGTATTTTTCCGTATCATTGCCCTCCAGCATTTTGGCTGCCGTATTTCTTGGCGATTGCTGTGGTGGTACTGGTGATACTGGCGTTATACCTTGTGCCTAAGCTATTTGGTTTTAAAGGAGGCCAGCCGAATGTGCCCGCCAGTCCTGCAAGCTTCCCTTGGTGGTTTTATCTTGGCGGTGTGGTCATGGTGTTCTTTTGGTGGCTCATGTGGAAACGCCCCCCAAGCTTTGCAGAAGTAACGCCCTATGCTTTTACGCCCATGTGGTGGGGGTTTATCGTAATGCTGGACGGCATTGTATATAAGCGCAATGGTGGCTCTTCATTTATGTCATCCAAGCCTTTGTTGATGTTAGTCTGCGCGGTTGTTTCCTTGTTTGGATGGTTGTTTTTCGAATTTTTTGACTACTTCGTGCGCGAGAGCTGGTACTACCCGAACATGGAGGTCTTACCTCATGCATTGACGGTGTTGGTGTTTTTGCTGGCTTATACGACTGTGTGGCCTGCGGTGTTTGAATGGTATAACTTACTGAACACCTTCCCAGGATTCGCTGCACGCTATCAAAATGGGCCAAAGGTAAACGTAAACGGGTTCTACACTTTACTCGCTGGCTTCGCTGTGATGGCGGGCATGGTTATCTTCCCGTATATATTGTTTTGGGGGGTCTGGATAGGGCCGATGTTGGTCCTTATCGGCTTGTTAAGAATGCACAAAATAGCGTCGCCAATCGACGGTATGGCGGTCGGTAACTGGGCACCTGTGCTGCTTATCATGTTGGCTTGTATATTAAACGGGTTCATTTGGGAGTTCTGGAATTACGGCTCCATGCATAACCCTGCCGAGCCAGTCAGTAACCCAAATTACTGGAAATATGACATTCCTTTTGCTTATGTCATTTTTCTGAACTCGGAAATGCCTCTTTTGGGATACTTTGGTTACATGCCTTTCGGTATACTCGTATGGCAGTTTTATATATGGGCTGGAGAAGTGTTCGGGTTTAACTCGGATATTTCGGCGAACAAACCCGAATAAAGATGAGCTTGCTCTGAGAATGTCATGAATCTTGAATATTGGGCAAATGTTGCCGAGGTCGTTGGCCTCGGCTTGGTGATTGTTACGTTTATTTATTTGAGCGTACAAATTCGTCAGAGTAGCCGCGCTATGCACTCGCAAAGCGCGCAAGGCATTCATAACACCTTCATGGAAGGCTTTAAAATGTTGTGCCATGACGACGAACTTAATCGTGTTTATAGAATAGGTATTCTCAATCCTGAAGATTTAACCTCCGATGAGGAAGCCAAGTTTCATGCGTTTTTAGGTTACTTCACAGCCAGTATGTATAACGCCCACCATCATCACATTACCTTATCGGTGGATCGTGACGTAACGAGTTCTTGGCTCGAGGGATACAAACAGGTTTATAAAACTCCGGGGTTTCGCAAGTTCTGGCCTCAGCGTCGGCACTTTTATTCACAGAAATTTCAGGATTATGTCGAGAGCGTTCAAGCCGAAGATGATGAGCTGGTTAAAGCGGACTACAAGCCTTTCACGACTAAAGACGATCTAACCACCGATGTGATTCGTGAACAGGGCGAGAAGTACCAAAGAGAGCTAAAGGAGCGGCGCGGTGACAAAACTAAAATTTCTCCGGATGGCGACCCGGTGATGGCGAACGTAGCTAAGATGACGGGTGGTTCGTCTAAGAAAAACCAGGCTGTTTAAGCTTGCGCTATAAGGTCTATGCGGTCTGTTTGGCCGCAATCTGCCTAAGCGCCTGCGGGCAAATTTCTTACTATAGCCAAAGCATCACAGGCCATGCTCGCTTAATGATGCAACGCCAACCAGTGGAGCGCTTACTAGAACAGGGCGTTGACACAAACTTAGAACGCCAAATACGGCTCAGCCAAACCGTTTTGGCGTTTGCTAATGCAGAGCTTGGTCTGCCAAAAACCAAGAGCTATCAAAGCTATGTTCAATTAAAAGGAGACTTCCCAGTTTGGAACGTGGTTGCCGCACCGGAGTTTTCTTTAGCCGCTCAACAATGGTGCTACTTGGTAATTGGTTGTGCGAGCTATCGAGGGTATTTTAATAAGGCGCGGGCTCAGCGTTATGCGCAAACTCTCGAGCAACAAGGCCTAGAGACCTATCTTGGAGGCGCTATTGCCTACTCGACCTTGGGTTGGTTCAAAGATCCGCTTTTGTCGTCTATGTTTCGTTACGGCGATCACTATTTAGTTGAAACCTTGATTCACGAACTCGCACACCAGCAATTATATTTAGATGATTGGAGTGAACTGAACGAAGCATTTGCGAGCTTGGTCGCTGAAGAGGGGCTGTTGCGCTGGCTTAAACAAACCGCGCCCCAAGAAATTAGCGATTACGCTGCGCACAAAGACGCAGCCTTACTTTTTGACGGTTTGCTTGTGCAACTAAAAACATCACTGACTGAGCTTTATGCACTTGAATTACCCGAAGTTGAAAAGCGGCAGCGCAAGAAAAAGCTGATTGACTCTTTTCGATCGGCCTATGAACAGCTTAAACAGAATCAATGGAATGGCCGAGGTTGGTATGATCATTGGGTAGATCAGCCGATTAATAATGCGCGTCTGGCGGCGTATTCCACGTATCAGTCCTTAGTGCCCGATTTGCGTGCATTGTTGTCGGCTTGCAAGGGAGATTTAGGTCGATTTTACGTTGTGCTTGAGTCTTTAAATCGACGCGATCTAAAACGGCAAAATCAACGAAATTTGCCTAAAACATGTGAGTAACTGGTCGTTTTTGCCTTGAGTGTCTCGTAAATGGCCGTTTATGACATAATTTTACAGGTTTCACGGTCTATAGCTTTGAATGCTCATATCCGCGAATGCGATGATGAGTTGGTCAGATTAGCTCACGCAAAACGCTGATCAAAATACGGCAAGCAGTAAACAAAGCTAACCAACCGGGGGACTACCATGAGTATTAATGCACAGCTGTTAAACACCTTAGATGCGATTAAGGAAATAGAATCGCCTCGCAATAGAAAACTGATTGACGTGGCGTTTGATCAAGTCGGCGGCAAACTGATAGAGCTTTATTACGTTACTGGCAATCTAAGAACCCGCGAATTAATTTGGTCTTTCATGCAAGATGCAGGTGAGGTGTGGTTGCAAAAATTAGTCACTCGTGACGCATTGCCATGCGCAATTTCGAGGATACAACTTGCGAGCATGGACGACTATCTTGGCTTGCTGGCTAGTAATGATGACTCGACCGAATTTTTACGGGCGAGCTAAGTTGATAGGAAAACTAGGTTGATAAGCGACCCAAGTCCACAATCAGCGACTGAGTTCATTTCGTAAAAAGCGGACGCTCTAAGATGAGCCTCACCGCAATGTTTCATGGTAAGTATCTCGCCATTTCTGTTAGTACTTAGCTATATAAGCGTTATCCTTGCTCTAACCAATCCAAAATAAGATTCGCTAGCCGTTGAGTTTGCTCCTGTGGAATCATGTGGTGGGCGTCATCCAGTTCAATTGCATGAACATTGGGCGGGAGCTTTTGATTAAATCGGTGGTAGGCTTCGCTGGTTAGAAGAGAACTGTTAGCTCCTTTGATTAACAGAGTTGGGTGTTTCAAGCGATTAAAGTAAACCCAAGCGAATCGTATTTTACGGAAGATATAGGATTCCCAAGCTGGGTCAAAAACCAGCTCGAATTGGCCATCTGAGTTTTGCTTTAATCCTGCCTCCGCATAGGCGTTCATACTTTGCTCTTCAAACAAACGAAATGTTGGATGATCTCGATAGCGTTCGATAAACGCTTCTCGACTCGGCCACAATCGTTGTCTTTGATAAGTTCTCCCTATAAACGGCATCAGTTTGTGTACTGCGAATCTTGGAAGAAAACGATAGACATAATCGATGCTTTGATTAGGTAACGTCGCTGGTTCGATTAATACCAATTTTGAGAATCGATCAGGCTGCTTTAATGCGGCTAGGGCAACTACCTGAGCGCCATGCGAATGGCCCATACCAATGAGTGGCGTGCTTTCATGTTGATCAAGGCCCGCTAGTAAGTCTTTGGCAAACCCGGGCATGCCATAGGCAAAAGGCGGTTTATTTCGGGCTGGCCATGCTCCACGATTGTCCATAGCCGAAATCGAGTAGTTAGGATGCAAATGCTCAAAGAAAGGCAAGTAAGACTCTGCTGGAAAACCATTCGCCGCGGCGAATTGAATGCGAGGCTTTTCTGGAGAACTGATGTCCAACCAAGGAGCCTCATGGTTGCCAATACGAATATGTTTTATGACCTTGTTTGATTGCACGATGGGGCGCTTGGATAGACAGATATGGGCGAAGTGTAACGTGTTTGCGTGATGCAAAACGAGAACAAAACTCAATCAGAATGGTCAACCTTATGCTTTAAAACCCTGATTTAGATTATTAGAAGCGCGGAGTTAATTGACTCAAGCCTCGCCTGATTCCTGATGGTGTTTATCGAGAGGCACAAAAAAGGTTGAAATATCGGTATTTCGGATGAATTTTGCTTAATTTTTACGCATATAATCAGTATCCATTTTAAGAAAGAGAGTAGAATAGTATTAATAAGATTTAAGTAAGAGGGTGAATCTAATGACTGACTTAACTATTAGCTAGCTCAGTTATTAGCCGGCTCAGTTGCTAGATGGTTGTGGGGCCTTCATTTAGACGAACGCGGGCTATTCGAACAAAGATTCGTATGCACTCTGCAGATACTAAAATCTAGATAAGTTTAAAACTGGTGAATCGGTGAGGATCTCCAGTAAAAATGAGCGATAAGGGAGGGCTGGACAACAGCCTAAGTTTAGAACGCCGACTATCTGTTGATACTCGGTGGGGAGACGGAGAAACTATGTTTGATTCAATGTTGCAACGCAAAAGCCGATTGATGAACGCGGCCGAGCGAAATTTTTTCGACCTAGTAATTGAAGCTCTGGGTGACGAACATTTTGTGTTCACTAAAGTTCGAGTGCTTGATGTCGTTGAAACAACTCCGGCGACCACTTGGATGAAGGCCAAAAAGTTAAAAAAGACCTTAAGTGATCAATTCTTTGACTACGTCATTTGTCGACAAGACGATACATCAATTTTCGGCATTATCCAGCTCGAGAAGTTTGAAGAAAAAAGCGGTAAAAAATCCGACCACCATCGCGAAGAGCTCATTTCTCAGGTCTGTAAAGATGCCAAGTTGAAGCTTTTCTATTTTGATATTCGTCAAAACTATAAAGGCATAGACTTGCGGCGTTTAATTACAGGGAAGGCCACAAAGAAAGACGAAATCAATTCGCCAACTCATCAATCTCAGCTTACAATTGATGGTGCATCGGTCACCGAATTGTCCCGCATGAGAAGCTGCCCGAAGTGCCATGCAGAAGTCGTGACCAAAGTAGCGGTCAAAGGCGACCGCATCGGTGAGAAGTTTTTGATGTGCCGGAAATATCCATACTGCGATTATCAAGTGCCTCTGAGTGACGCCAAGCTTCAAAAATCACACAGCAAAAAAGTCGAGAGCGACGCCAAACCGGGCTTTAAGAACTGGTCTGCATCTTAAGGCTTACTCTGGCCTAATTCCCAAGCTTGCTAATTTTTGAGCGTACCACTCTCTACGTTTGATAACTCCTTGTCTTGGTTGCGAAAAAAGCGCTACGATTGTGACATAACAATCTTATAAAAATCCCTTTGCCAACACTGCAACACATTACCGCCAAAGACGTCTTAGGCAAACTTGATTGGCCCGGTGCGATCGAAGCGATAAAACGTGGGCACGGCAAAACTAAACCGCTGCTCTCAGACCAGTTTCTCGAGCAAGAAAATAATACTTTGCTAAGCAGGGCGGCTTGGCTGGGCGGGGTAGGTATTGGCGTCAAATCTGTCAGCGTAATGCCAGACAACCCCGAGCAAAACTTACCCACTGTTCAAGGCGCCATGCTTGTCTTTGATGATCTTACTGGAGCGCCCAAAGCGATCATTGACAATGACGTGATCACATACTGGAAAACCGCAGCGGATTCAGCCTTGGCCGCCAGCTTTTTAGCGAGACCTGATAGCCAGCATGTTCTAATAATTGGAGCAGGCGTTGTGGCAGAGAGCATGGTGCGCGCGTATCAATCAACATTTGATGATCTGAGTAAATTCACGATCGTTAATCGAACCCACGACAAAGCTAAAGAGTTGGCAGAGAGACTCAAGCGCGAAGGCTACCCTTGTCACGCTTCAACTCAGCTTGAAGCAGCAGCCAGTCAAGCTGATATTATCTGTTGCGCCACCATGAGCACCGAACCCGTATTGAAAGGCCAGTGGGTGTCAAACGGCGCTCATGTCGACTTGATCGGTGCTTTTACAGACAGTATGCGCGAGGCCGATGATGAACTATTAAGAAAGGCTTCCCTGTTTGTTGATTCGTATGAGACGACTATCGATCACATTGGAGAGCTCAAAATTCCTTTAGCCAGTGGAGTAATCCAACGAGGCGATGTTCTAGGGGACTTCTTCCAAATAATAAATCGAGAATGTGGTCGAAGCAGGGACACGGAGATCACCGTTTGTAAAAATGGTGGTGGAGCCCATTTGGATTTGATGATCGCCGATTGGGTAATATCCAAAACGAAAAGTCAGGGTTGAGAGTGCAGTTTTAGGCGATCTGTGAGAGATCCTGAGTCGAGCTCAGGATGACGTGTCTGAGTCGAGCTCAGGATGACGTGTCTGAGTCGAGCTCAGGATGACGTGTCTGAGTCGGGGGTGACGTATCGGATTACTTATATGTCTCTTCGTGGACTTCTATACATTCCCAAATCGCCGCCCCGAATCCCGAAATCACCGCCCGGAATCCCGAAATCACCGCCCGGAATCCCGAAATCGTCGTCCCGAATTTCGAAACCGCCGTCCCGAATTTCGAAACCGCCGTCCCGAATTTCGAAACCGCCGTCCCGAATTCCCAAATCGCCGTCCCGAATTCCCAAGGCGTTATCCTAAATTACCAACCCGTCATCCTAAATTACCAACCCGTCATCCTGACGAAAGTCAGGATCTAGTCACGTTCAAGCATCTCGCCTAAATAGGCTGCTTAATAAGACGTCTCTATCGTGCCGCCACCTAAGCAATGCCGGCCATCGTAAAATACTAGAGCTTGTCCGGGTGTTACGGCGCGTTGCGGTTGATCAAATTTAACTGTAATTGATTCAGCATCAATTAATGTTATTTGGCAGCGTTGGTCGAGTTGTCGATAGCGAGTTTTTGCAGTGAGCTTATCGCCTTTTTGCGGTGGGGTATGGCTAACCCAGTCTAGGGTTTTTGCCACCACGGTTTGTGTGAGCATGGCCGGATGATCATGTCCTTGCACCACCAACAGTTCGTTCGTTGAATTGTTTTTTGCCGCCACGTACCAAGCCTCGCCAGGCCCGCCGATATTAAGACCATGGCGTTGACCGAGTGTGTAGTACATCAAACCATCGTGTGCGCCTACCACCTTGCCGTTATCGTCGACCATATCGCCCGGATTGGTTTTCAGATAAGTGCTCAAAAAATCTTTGAAGCGTCGCTCACCTATAAAACAAATTCCGGTAGAGTCTTTTTTATCGTGAGTGACAAAACCTTGTTCGTCGGCAATCGCACGTACTTCAGGCTTTTCTAAACTGCCCAATGGGAAGAGGCTCTTCTGAAGCTGATGTTGTTGCAAGGTGTATAAAAAATAACTTTGATCTTTATTCGAATCGATCCCTCTGAGCAGCGACACTTCCTTGCTTGCCTGACCGCTTGCAACCCCTCGAGAAACATAGTGACCGGTGGCGATGTAATCGGCTCCCAGAGATTCTGCTTGCAGTAAGAATTCTTTGAATTTGATTTCTTTGTTGCAGAGAATGTCTGGGTTTGGAGTGCGGCCTGCTTGGTATTCTTTTAAGAAATGCTCAAACACATTCTCCCAATACTCGTGCGCAAAATTCACTTCGTGTAAGTCAATACCCAGCCGTTCACAAACTTGAGTGGCGTCTTTTAAATCTTCAGCGGCAGCGCAGTACTCCTCGGTGTCGTCTTCTTCCCAGTTTTTCATGAACATGCCGACAACTTGGTAGCCTTGTTCAATGAGCATGTGCGCCGCTACCGATGAGTCAACACCGCCAGACATGCCAACAATCACTTTTTGGTCTTGCGGATCAATTGTTCTCGATTCAATCACTTGGCCCGCCCATCTATAGTTCTTTGAGAAAATCGAGGGGATAATGGGTATTGGTCAAATAATCTTCCAAGCACCGTAAAACGATGGGGCTGCGCAGGTTGGGAAGCGCTTGAATTTCAGTTAAGGTAAGCCAATGCGTTCGAGTAATATCTGGGTCTAAGGTCAAGCTATCGTCGTGTTCGGATGCCGTGCCAGAGAAGGTATAACGGATATAAGTTTTGCCGTTGGCTGCTTCATGTCGATACAAACCGACTAGGGCTTTCGGTGTGAAGTGGCAACAGGTTTCTTCGCGCGTCTCTCTAATGGCCGCGTCTAAAATGGACTCGCCTTGTTCGAGGTGTCCGGCAGGTTGATTGAAAACGGTGTCGCCAGTTGATTTGGATACTTCTTCTACCATAAGGAACCGGCCTTGGCTCTCACAGATGGCGGCAACAGTGACATCGGGCTTCCACATCGATTAAATTCTCGCTGGGTCTGGGTGTTTAATTTGTAAAGTACTGAAATTTAGGGCATCAGCGACATTGAACAGTGGGTCGCCAACACAATGCCGATTTTACACTTTTATGCTATTCTTGCCGCGATTTTGGGGCCAGCCTAGTAATTTAATAGGGGCCAAATTGATCTCAGCGCATCTGATTATAACTGGATTGATGCCTGATTTTCGCAAGCGATTTAGTTTAGCCCCGTTCCTCTTTCTACAAACCTCTTCAATAATTTGAGTACGAGAACACTATCAATGACATCTGCAAAGCCAACTATTTTTTACACACTCACAGATGAAGCGCCAGCTTTGGCAACTCGGTCTTTATTGCCCATCTTTAAGTCGTTTACGGCCGCCGGGGGTATCGAGATGGGGACCAAAGATATCTCGCTAGCTGGGCGCATATTGGCCAACTTTGCAGACTATTTAGACGACGATCAAAAAGTCTCGGATGCACTCGCCGAGCTTGGCGGTTTGGTACTAGAACCTCATGCGAATGTGATTAAGACGCCGAATATCAGCGCGTCAATACCGCAGATTAAAGCCGCCATTGAAGAGCTGCAAGCCAAGGGTTTTGCCTTACCGGATTTCCCCGGCGAACCCAAAACAGAAGAAGACAAAAAAGTCAGAGCGCTGTACGAAAAAGTCAAAGGCAGTAACGTTAACCCCGTTCTAAGAGAAGGTAATTCAGATCGCCGAGCACCGGCCGCGGTTAAAAACTACGCGCGTCAAAACCCACACAGCATGGGAGCTTGGTCGGCTGATTCTAAAACCCACGTTGCTACTATGAACGGTGGTGATTTTCGCAGCTCAGAGCGATCGATGACAATGTCGGCGGACTGCTCAGTAAAGATCGAGTTTACCGATTCTTATGGTAATACGTCAGTCAAACAAAGCGGCTTGAAATTGCTAGAAGGCGAAGTAATCGATGCGATGTTTATGAGTAAGCGCTCATTACGCAAATTCTACGCCGAGCAAATCGACGATGCTAAAGCCAATGACATGTTGTTTAGTCTGCACGTTAAGGCGACCATGATGAAGGTGTCGCATCCAATTGTCTTTGGCCACTGTGTCACGGTTTTCTATGAAGATGTCTATGAAAAGTACGCGACTCTATTCGACGAATTAAATGTGCAACCCAATAATGGTTTGGGTAATTTGTACAACACTATCGGGCAAATTTCTGGCCCTTTGCGCGAGCGTATTGAAGAAGACATTATGGCTTGCTATAAGAACCGCCCGGCGATCGCGATGGTGGATTCCGACAAAGGTATTTCCAATCTGCACGTACCTAGCGATGTCATCGTGGATGCGTCTATGCCTGCGATGATTCGCAATTCCGGCAAGATGTGGAATATGGAAGGCGAGTTGCAAGACACAAAAGCGGTGATTCCTGAGAGCACCTACGCCTACATTTATCAAGAAGTGATTGATTTTTGTAAGGCCAATGGCGCACTTGACCCAACGAAAATCGGCAGTGTTGCGAATGTTGGTTTGATGGCTCAAAAGGCCGAGGAGTATGGCTCTCACGATAAAACCTATGAGATGGAATACGACGGTTTTATGCGTGTTATTGACGAGCAGACCGATATGGTTTTGTTTGAACATGCAGTAGAAGAGGGTGACATTTGGCGTATGTGTCAGGTTAAAGACGCGCCAATTCGAGACTGGGTTAAGCTCGCAGTTAATCGCGCGCGCAAGACCGGCTCGACCGCCGTGTTTTGGTTAGATAAAAATCGCCCGCATGAAGCGCAGTTAATCATCAAGGTAAAAGATTATCTAAGAGACCACGATACCGAAGGCTTGGAATTCTTGATTATGTCGCCGGCCGAGGCGACCCGATACACGCTTGAGCAGATTGCTCAAGGAACCAACGTGATTTCCGTCACTGGTAACGTCTTGCGTGACTATCTAACTGATTTGTTCCCAATCCTTGAGCTGGGGACCAGCGCCAAGATGTTGTCTATCGTGCCCTTGATGAACGGTGGCGGATTGTTTGAAACCGGGGCTGGCGGCTCGGCGCCCAAGCATGTGCAGCAGTTTAACTCGGAGGGCCATTTGCGTTGGGATTCCTTAGGTGAATTTTTAGCAACGGCGGCTTCTTTAGAGCATTTGTCTGACGCGTTTGAAAATCCTCAAGCACAGGTTCTAGCTGACACTCTGGATGCAGCAACCAGCAAGTTGTTATCCGAGGGTAGGTCGCCCAAGCGTAAAGTCAATGAGTTGGACAACCGAGGCAGCCATTTTTACTTGGCTCTTTATTGGGCGGAGGCGCTCGCTGAGCAAGATCAAGATGCAGACTTAAAAGCGCGTTTCTCCGATTTGGCGAAGGCTCTGGCCGACAATGAATCGCAAATCGTGGATGAATTAAATAAGGCTCAAGGCGATGCAGTCGATATCGGTGGTTACTACTACCCCTCTCAAGAGTTAGCCGATCAAGCGATGCGCCCGAGCGCCACCTTTAATGCTCTGATAGATGGCATGATCTCGTCTTGATCTTCTTTGACAAGGTAAACGTTCAACAAGAATCCATATTGGTAAGCATAAGCTCCGCTCAAACAGTGAGTGTGGCTAAATTCTGAATGGCTTGTCTGGCTCCACTAAAACGTCAGATAAGCGTTACTCATGATGGCTAGCTTCGCTCAATTTTCTTGAGAAAAATCGTTTATTGTTCCAGACAAAGATAGTGTATGAACGCAGAGGCGCACTGCCCAATCGGTCTAGAAGCAATCGGGATGTTGATCTCGCTAACGTCAGCGTGGTCCCTTTCTTGGGTGCTCTGACCTTGGGTGCTTTGACGCCGGGATCTGTTAAACGCCGTGATGTGTTACGGCGTTTAACACAATAGACCTTAATTACTCGCGGCTTTGATTTTTAAGGCTTTTGGGCCTTTATCACCATCTTCTAACTCGTATTCAACTTCTTGACCTTCGTCGAGCGTTTTGTAGCCATCCATGTCGATTTCCGAATAATGTGCAAATACATCTGACCCACCATCTTGTGGCTCAATAAATCCAAACCCTTTTGAAGAGTTGAACCATTTCACGGTTCCTCTTGTTATCATCGTAGTGTCCTCGCGTCTACTATCCCGGTTTTTTGCCGGCTTTTTATAATCAGCAAAGCCTAGTTGTTATTATTTTTTAACAGCTTCACAGCCCACATCAGATTAGCTGTAATAATCCAACCGGTTTAGTAGACAGATTTGGCGCAAAAAGGTCAAGCCTTGACTTGAGTAACTTCGCTCTTACTTTGATTTAATAAACAAATTGTCTAGAAAAAAAGGCTTGAAAAATCAAGTTATGAACACAAATAAAGTCTTTGAAGAGGGCGGTAGTTTTCTCAAGGCTACCTAAATTTGCGCTTCTCTGAGACAATCACAAAGACGACAGCTGAGGCTGTGACAATCACACTTACTAAATAGCCATGAGTGACTTGCCTGAACCTTTTCATAATGACGATTTAGCGCTTGAAACCGCTAAACCGAAACTTAAGCGGCCCCCGCTTTATCGTGTGATATTGTTGAACGACGATTACACCACCATGGAATTTGTGATTAAGGTGCTAATGAATATTTTTCATCATTCAGAAGAACGCGCGGGGCAAATCATGTTGCATGTTCATCAAAAAGGCGCGGGTATTTGTGGTGTTTATACGCGTGAGATAGCGGAGTCAAAGGTTGAGCAAGTGCTTGAGTATGCGCGTCAAAATCAACATCCTTTGCAATGCACTATGGAACCTGATTCAGGCGATGAGGAAAAAGAGTAAGCCATGATTTCTAAAGAACTTGAAAAATCACTGAACATGGCAGTGCAAATTGCCCATGAAGCACGCCATGAGTTTGTCACCACAGAGCACTTGCTACTAGCGCTATTGGATAACAGCTCGGCAATGGCGGTGTTGCAAGCTTGCCAAGCCGATTTGGATCGTTTGCGCGCAGACCTAAAGATACATTTGTCCGACAACGTGCCTCAAATGGAAGAGCAAACCGAGCTTAAAACTCAGCCAAGCATCGGCTTTCAACGCGTTTTGCAGCGCGCCATTGTGCATGTACAAAGTTCTGGCAAAACCGAAGTCGACGGCGAGAACGTTTTAGTAGCAATGTTCTCTGAGCAAGACAGTTTTGCGGTTTACTATTTAGATCGTGAGAACGTTACGCGCTACGACGCCGTGTCTTACATCTCACACGGAATTAGTAAAGATAGCGCTGAACAAGAAGGTTTGCCCAATCCGGATGAAGAGCTGGGTCAAGAAGCCGAACAACAAGAAGGCCCATTGGAGGCTTACACGGTAAACCTGAACGAGCGCGCAGTGCAAGGCCATATAGACCCGTTAATTGGCCGCGATAAAGAAGTTGAGCGCACCATTCAAATTTTGTCGCGCCGACGAAAGAACAATCCCTTGTATGTTGGAGAAGCCGGCGTTGGTAAAACCGCCATCGCCGAAGGCTTGGCGAAAAAGATCGTCGAAGAAGAAGTTCCAACCGTATTAGCCGATGCCACAGTCTATAGCTTAGATATGGGGGCTTTGCTGGCGGGTACTAAATATCGAGGTGATTTTGAAAAACGCCTCAAAGCCGTGTTAAAGGCACTTGAGCGGCAAGATCACGCCGTACTTTTCATAGACGAGATTCACACAATTATTGGTGCGGGCGCTGCCTCGGGCGGCGCAATGGACGCTTCGAACCTACTCAAACCAGCCTTGTCTAGCGGCCAGTTAAAATGCATTGGTTCGACCACCTATCAAGAATACCGGGGTATTTTTGAAAAAGATCGAGCTTTGTCGCGCCGATTTCAAAAAATTGACGTGGAACAGCCAACGGTTGATGAAACCGTACAGATACTGCGTGGTTTAAAGTCACGCTTTGAAGAGCACCACGAAGTCACTTACACCGCCGAAGCCTTAACGCTGGCCGCCGAGTTGGCTGATCGGTACATCAACGAGCGCTTTTTACCCGACAAAGCCATAGATGTGATCGACGAAGCCGGTGCCCGTACACGATTGTTTGATCGGAAAGAGGGCGAAGTGCCGACCATCGACGTTGCTCAAATAGAAGAAGTGGTCTCGTTTATCGCGCGCATCCCGCCGAAAAACGTGTCTGCCTCTGACGTAGATGCTCTCAAGAATTTAGAACGCGATCTGAAGCTCGTTGTGTTTGGTCAAGACGAAGCCATTGTCAACTTGTCGTCGGCGATAAAAATGTCACGCTCTGGTTTGGGTAAGCCAGATAAGCCAATTGGCTCATTTTTATTCTCAGGCCCGACTGGCGTTGGTAAAACCGAGGTTACGCGTCAATTAGCCATGACCCTAGGCGTTGAGTTGATTCGCTTTGATATGTCGGAATACATGGAGCGACACACGGTGTCTCGATTGATCGGCGCGCCTCCGGGCTACGTTGGGTTTGACCAAGGTGGTTTGCTAACCGACAGCATTAACAAACATCCCCACGCGGTGCTTTTGTTAGACGAGATCGAAAAAGCCCATCCAGACGTGTTCAACCTCTTGTTGCAAGTCATGGATCACGGCACCTTAACAGACAACAATGGTCGCAAAGCCGATTTTCGTAATGTGATTATTGTGATGACTACCAATGCGGGCGCTGAACAAGTCTCGCGTAACAATATGGGCTTTACCAAGCAAGATCATTCGGTCGACGATATGGGCGCGATTCAAAAACTCTTTACGCCTGAGTTTCGTAACCGTTTGGATTCCATTGTGCGCTTCAATAAGCTTGGTCAAGATGTCGTCAGCAAGATTGTCGACAAAGAGCTACTTGAAGTTGAACGCCAGCTGCTTGAAAAAGACGTGCAAATGCAGGTGGATGCCAAGGCGCGTGAATGGATTGCTGAACATGGTTATGATGAAAGCATGGGCGCACGGCCACTTGCTCGCTTAATTCAAGAAGAGGTTAAGCGCGGCCTTGCCGACGAGCTGTTGTTTGGTGATTTGATTAACGGTGGTGTGGTTAAAATTAGCGTTAAAGAAGGCGAGCTAAGCTTTAAGATTAAGGCGAATACCAAAAAAGCATAAGAAATTAATGCTGGTTTGAATTCTGAGTCTAGCGAGACAGCCAGTTTTCAGCGGCGAATCTTCTTTTGGCAATTTTTCCTTTTAGGGCCAACACTTTTTCGCAAGGCTAAGTCTTTTTCGATTTCCTAATCTTTAATCTGGGCTCGTTTCGAGCTAGTCAGTTCAGTTTTTCCATGCTGTTAACGCTAAACGTCGTCGTGCGTGATTTACGTTTCTCTTGCATGCGCAGAGGAATGTATTGATCTTCTTTGGAGAGCCAAAAGGTGATGGTTCGGTCTGAACGTAACTCGCGCTCGAGTACGAGTTTTAGGACTGGTTTTTGACCAACGACCGTATCGATCACTTCGTCTTCAAGGCTGCGAAACTTAAAGCCGCGCACACGTCTTTTTTTGCCATCAACCACATATACCAGCTCGTCTTTTAAACCCTCGCCTCGGGTTAACGCCATGGCAAACCACATGCTGCAATTGTCTACCACATAGCCGATTGGCATGTTGACGGACTCTTGCGAGTTGTAGTCGATTTTTCGATTCTCCCAGTCAAAGCCCACCTTGTAATCAAAAGCCTTGATTCGTCCTCCCTCGTAGCGGTGAGTAATCGCACGACCTTCCTCAAGTTTAAACTCGCATTGTTCGCGCAGATTACTGCCACTGATTATGGTGGCCATACCTTGAAATTTGGTGACCGAATCGATCTGGTAACCAGAATCAGTGGTCGTTAATTTGGTTTCGATGCGCCCCAGCGTGGCATTACCAAATCGCTCGCTCTCCATTTGAATTTTATAACTAATTGAAACGGGGTCTAGTGGCGCGCTCATTACCGGGCTAACAAGCAGCTGTAGCGCTAATACGATTACAGAAAAAATAGGGAGCCGCTGAGTCAAAACAAAAGCCGTCTAATGGTATTACAAAGTGTGGCAACGCTAACTTAGACATCAAGGCTTTGCAACTGCCTTACCGAGTTTTCACCATCTAGTAACACTCTTCCATCACTGATAGACAAACGTCCATTGGCAAACCACTTCACTGCCGTCGGATAAATTTGATGTTCAATCTTATGAATACGTTGCTGCAAACTTGAAGCCGTGTCGTCGGCCAAGATCGGCATTTGGCCTTGGATAATAATTGGCCCAGCGTCAACTTCGGGCACCACAAAGTGGACAGAGGCGCCGTGCATCGCGTCGTGTGCATCCAGCGCGCGTTGATGCGTATTGGTGCCAGGATATTTCGGTAGTAGAGAAGGGTGAATGTTGATGAGTCTATTTTGATAGTGATCAACAAAGTCGGGGGTGAGAATACGCATAAAGCCAGCCAAGATAATCAGCTTAGGTTCGACTGAATCTATTTTGTCGATCAGCGCTTGATCAAATGCGGTTCGAGAATCATAGGCCTTATGGTCGACAACCGCGGTGCTGATCCCCGCGGTTTGCGCGCGTTGCAGGCCGAATACGTCGGCTTTATTGCTGATAACCAGTTCGATACTAATATCGAGTTGCCCGGCGTTTATTTGGTCAATAAATGCTTGCAGATTACTGCCGCTTCCAGAAATTAAGACTACCGCGCGCATGGTTTAGATGATTTTTACCAGCGGGTCGTTAGCACCGTCTGCAATTTCACCAATAACAAAAGCGTTTTCGCCCGAGGCGTTTAAGAGTTCTAGGCTTTGTTGCGCTGCACCTGAGTCCACCGCCAGTATCATGCCAACGCCGCAATTAAAGGTTCGGTACATCTCGCTGCGCTCGATATTCGCGGTTTGCATCAACCAAGTGAATAGATCAGGCCAGTTCCAGGTCGACTCATCGATCACTGCATGGCAGCCCTCGGGCAACACACGATTAAGATTCCCCGGGATGCCCCCTCCGGTGATGTGTGCCAATGCGTGTACGTCAACCGATTGCATTAGCTCCAAGACTGGCCGCACGTAAATGCGCGTTGGTTCCAATACCACCTCGGCCAGGGGTTTGCCGCCAATCTCTTGATCTAGGTCGGCGTTGTGCATTTCGATTACTTTGCGTATCAGTGAATAACCGTTGGAATGCGCACCGCTCGACGCGAGTGCGATCAAGGTATCACCGGCTTTAACCTTGCTACCATCGATCAATGTCGATTTTTCGACGGCGCCAACACAAAAACCAGCGAGATCGTATTCGCCATCACGGTACATGCCTGGCATTTCAGCAGTCTCGCCGCCAATCAATGCCGCGTTAGCTTGTACGCAACCCTCACCAATGCCTTTTACAACTTCGGCCGCCACCTCTGGTTTGAGTTTGCCGCTGGCAAAATAATCCAAGAAGAACAATGGCTCCGCGCCTTGCACCAAAACATCGTTGACACACATCGCCACTAAATCAATGCCAATGGTGTCGTGTTTATTAAGATCAAACGCGAGTTTGAGTTTGGTGCCAACGCCATCGGTGCCAGATACCAGTACGGGCTCTTGGTAGCGTTTTGGCACTTCAAACAAGGCACCAAAACCACCTAAACCACTGAGGCAGCCTTCTCTGAGGGTGCGTTTGGCTATCGGTTTAATGACATCAATAAAAGCATCGCCCGCGTCGATATCAACACCTGCATCGCGATAAGAAAGAGATTCTGGGGGGGTAGAATTAGACACCGTTTTGTCTCCGCTGAACTGGGTATCAAGCCTAGGTTTTGCGCGTATTGTAGCTGGTCTTATAAGTATTGTGTATCGCCGCCAGACTGCGCATAATCGCAAGCTAATTCGGTGATGGAAACCTTGAATGTTATACATTCCCAATCTGCTGACCTTAGCCCGCTTAGGCATGGTGCCTTGGGTGCTTATCCTGCTAAATCAAAATGAGTATGGCTGGTCGCTGGCCGTCTTCGTTGCCGCCGGGCTTAGCGATGCGCTTGATGGAATTATCGCCAAACGCTTTAATGCGCAAACCGCGCTGGGCGCCTTACTCGATCCGCTGGCCGACAAAGCACTGCTGGTTAGCGCGTATATCATGCTGTCGGTCATCGGGGTACTACCGTTCTGGTTAATGGTCGTCGTGGTGTTTCGCGATGCGGTAATTATTGGCGGCTATCTGTTGATGGAGTTGTTTTTTGGTTCCGTCGAAATGCATCCTTTAAAGATTAGCAAGGCCAACACCGTAGCTCAAATTCTCTATATCGTGTTGCTGTTGGCGGCGCTTACCTGGTCGATCAACTTAATGTTGGTTTTAAATGTACTCGCCATTGTCGTGTTGCTGACCAGTGTTGTGAGTGGTTGTATGTACGTTTATATTTGGTCGGCGAGAGCAACCCGAACCATGGAAGAGGCCGATTGAACATGCAAAACCCTCAATTAGCCATGGCGATCTCGGTTGATGAAAAAGCCAGTTTTGATAATTTTTGGGCCGGGCGCAACGCGGAACTTTTAGCCGCTCTCACAGCATGCGTGAAAACTGGTGATCCGCATCTAATCTACTATTACGGCACCACGGCCAGTGGGAAAAGTCATCTTTTGTATTCAGCAATGAGATTGGCGCATCGGCAAAAGCTCAATACCAGTTTTTTGCCCTTGTCGGACGAATACATTACTCCAACTATGTTGGATTTAGTGGACGTGAATAACCTAGTTTGCGTTGACGATATTCATGCTTGGGCCGGTTTACTTGATCGTGAACGCGCCTTGTTTGCCTTGTTTGAGCGCATCAAATCGGCGGGCGGGCAATTGGTGATCAGTGCTCAGAATGCGGTGTCCGATCATGCTTGGGCGATTCCAGATTTGCGCAGCCGCTTAGCCAGTGGCTTGATCTATCCCTTATGGAATCTCGATGAAGCTGAGCAAATTGAGATGTTGGCTTTTCGTGCGCAGCACAAAGGCTTGTCTATCGGCACAGAGGTATTGAAATTTTTGGCGCGGCGCAGTTCTCGGGACACGGGTGAGCTGGTCAAACTATTGGATGAAATCGACCAGTCCGCCTTAATCGAAAAACGGCGAGTGACAATTCCTTTTTTGAAAGAGTTTTTTGCTGCGAGAAGCTGAGTGGTTTTGTCTGACTTGAGTCATCGCTGATCACTTGTCACTCATCAACAATCAGAGCTAATACGTTTTCAGGCGGGCGGCCAATCACCGCGTGCTTACCTTTTACCACGATCGGCCGCTCCAACAGAACCGGCCACTGAGTAATGGCATTCAGCAATTCGCTGCGACTGACCTCGGGTTTATCTAGGCCGGCTTGGGCGAACTCTTCTTGTTTGGTGCGTACGATTTCGATGGGCTCCTTGCCAAGCAGTGAAAGCAGTGTTTCAAGTTCCGCTAGGCTTGGAGGGTTTGATAAATATTCAACGACGGTCGGTTTATATCCATGATCTTCGAGAATCGCAAGTGTCGCACGCGATTTAGAGCAGCTTGGGTTATGATAAATAGTCAGGTTCATAATTCAGTTCTATTAAAGCTAAGCGCCATACAATCAGGTTCTGCATATGCAGTTTCTAAACAAGCAGGCTCTCTACAAAGTAAGGCCCATAACAAAAATGATAAATCGATAACATGAGCGATTATTCGCCAAAAAACAGTTCAACTCAATCTGCTCAATCGACGTTTAACCGATGGTCGAGGGTGCCCAAAGCGGTCTGGCATCGTATGAGTGAAGACCGATTGCCTCGCCACGCGGCCTCGCTAGCATTTAGCTCGCTGCTGGCCTTAGCTCCAATGATGGCATTGGCATTGGCGATGCTTTCATTGTTTTCGCCTTTAGAGCAATTGGGCGGGCAGCTTGAGGGGTTTATTTATCAATATCTGGTTCCTACAGCAAGTGATGATGTAAAACTGTATCTAGATCAATTCGCTGGCCAAGCCGGCAAGCTGAGTTTATTCGGTTTGGTGTTTTTCTTCTTGACCGCTATTTTGCTGCTGGCCACTATCGAATCGTCGTTTAACGATATCTGGCGTTTGAAGCAGGGCCGTAGTTTTACCGCGAGATTAACGGTGTATTGGGCGTTAGTGAGCTTGGGGCCATTTTTAATGGGCGCGAGCTTGAGCTTGTCGACCTACTTTTTGTCTTTGTCTATTTTTACCGGGCAAGTTCAATCGGCCGGCCTAGTGCTATTGCCATGGTTGTTGGTGGTTCTAGCATTTTTGTTACTGTATTTGATTATGCCCAATGTGCGCGTGACGTTTACACACGCCTTAGGTGGTGCTCTAGTGGCCTCGATCCTATTTGAGATTAGTAAGCGTGGCTTTGCCCTTTACGTAACCAATTTCGCTAACTATGAAGTGGTCTACGGTGCTTTATCAACCTTGCCCATTTTTCTGCTATGGGTTTACTTGTCTTGGATGATTGCTTTGGTGGGGGCAGAAGTGGTCGCGGTTTTACAGATTCAATCTCAAGAAGATGCCTCTAAAGACACTGCTTCGCCTGCAAAAGAGTCGACTAATTAACGAGCCCTAACGGCGGTAGAGCCTTAAAAAGCCAAATCGCTATATGAGCTGTTAATTTAAAATGAGCCGTTCAGCCAGGACAACCTCATCAAAGTCGCCCACGGCCACATCCGGCTCAGAACTGCGAGAGTAAAGGTCGGTTTTAAAACCCCAGCGCGAGGCCAAACGACGCTTGATTTTACTTGGGTAGGTGTTGCGGCCCAAAGAGCCGTTATAGGCCGCTAAGGCGTCGTTGAGGTTATCGTAACGGTCCATGTAGTGGCGCAAAATAGTGCAGCCATAACGCAAACTAACCAAGGGGTTGTAGAGGTCGTCTTCCGGGTTGCCGTAGATTTCTTTCCAAAATGGCATCACTTGCATCAGCCCTTGCGCCCCAGCACTCGATAGAGCATTGCGGTCAAAGTTACTCTCGATATCGATTACTGCCAACACTAACTGTACGTCCAACCCGGCACGTTCCGCTTCGGATTGAACGGCCTTGAGTAAACGAACTCGATAAAAAGGGTTAGGCAGCCTCTTTTCTAAGCGCTCTGACATGCTCGACAACCACACCAATGAATCAAGGTCGGTGCGTTGCTCGCGAATATCATGAGTGGCCTGTTTAAGAGCCGAAATTAAGGCTGGGTCTACCCTGCTGCTGTTTACATTTCCCGCGTTTGCGCTTTCGGCCGATAAAACATGCTTGCCGGCTTTGCTGGCAGCAAGCGATTTGGCTACAGCAGTTGATGCCATCAAAGTGGTGCCAGCGTAGAAAATGGCGAATCCAAAAATCGGCCAGAGTAAACGTTTTGGTGACTGCATATTATTTTTTTTAGATAACCTTATTGAGTTGCTCTTCAATGAAGTTGACTATGGTTGTTTTCTCAATGTTTTCAGCTTGGTCAGCATTGCGCGCTTTGTACTCCACCTCGCCATTAGCAAGGCTGCGCTCGCCAACGGTAATTCTGTGAGGTATGCCGAGTAAATCGGCGTCGGCAAACATGATGCCGGGCCGCTCTTTGCGATCGTCCAATAAAACGTCTAGCCCAAGTTCGGTTAAAGCGCGATACGCTTCGTCGCAGACGGCCCGTACTTCGTCGGATTTATGGTAGCCAATCGGCGTTATCACGACATCAAACGGCGCAAGCCCGGCGGGCCAAACAATGCCTTTGTCATCATGGTTTTGTTCGATCGCCGCCGCGACTATTCTCGTAACACCAATCCCATAACAGCCCATAGGCATGGTGGCGGCTTTACCATTTTGATCTAGGCAGGTAGCGTTTAAGGCTTCGCTGTATTTGGTGCCTAATTGAAATATATGGCCAACTTCGATGCCGCGTGTAATCGTTAAGCGAGAGCTGTCGTCTTGGTCAGTAGCGCGCGCGCACAGGTCGCCGTCAATGACTTTGCGCAGATCAAACACCTCTGGCTCGGGGCAGTCTCGGCCCCAATTAACTCCGGTTAAATGCACATCGTCGATATTGGCGCCGCAAACATAGTCGGCCAAATTCGCGGCAGATCGATCCGCGATCACCGGCACACTTAAATCCACTGTGCCGATTGAGCCCGGTGAACAACCCACGGCAAGTTTGATTTCCTCGTCGCTGGCCCATTCAAGAGGTGTTGCTACCAATGGGTGTTTTTCCGCTTTTAAGTCATTAAGCTCATGGTCTCCACGTAAAACTAAGGCCACGACTGGCTGCTCTGAACCCTTTACTAATAGTGTTTTTACGGTGGATTCGATTGGCAACTCTAGAAACCGGCAAATCGCATCAATCGTATGTTGACCCGGTGTGTCAACGCGCTGAACTTCTTGTTGCGGCTCAGGTCGCTCACCACCAACGGCTAATGCCTCGGCCAATTCCACATTGGCGGCGTAATCGTATTTGTCACAGACTGCTATTGCGTCCTCGCCAGAATCGGCCAACACGTGAAACTCATGCGATGCGCTGCCGCCAATGCTGCCAGTATCAGCCTCAACCGCTCTATAGCCTAAGCCTAGACGCTTGAATATCGCGCTGTAGCTTGCGTACATAACGTCGTATGTTTCTTGCAGGCTGTCGGCGTCTAGGTGAAAAGAGTAAGCGTCTTTCATCACGAATTCGCGTGCGCGCATGACACCAAAACGAGGCCTACGCTCATCGCGGAATTTGGTTTGAATTTGATAAAAGTTCGCGGGCAACTGCTTGTAGCTTTTAATCTCGTTGCGAATCAAAGAAGTGATTACTTCTTCGTGAGTTGGGCCAAAGCAAAAATCACGTTGATGGCGATCTTGCATGCGCAATAACTCACCACCATACATTTCCCAACGCCCGGATTCTTGCCACAATTCGGCTGGCTGAACAGCGGGCATAAGCATCTCTTGCGCCCCAGATTTATCCATTTCCTGGCGCACTATGTTTTCGACTTTACGCATGACCCGCAGGCCCATCGGCAACCAATTATAAATTCCTGCTGCTACTTTTCTTATCATGCCAGCGCGCAACATTAACTGATGACTGATTACTTCAGCATCGGCCGGCGTCTCTTTTAAAGTAGAAATTAAAAAACGTGAGGTTCGCATTTGAATTAATTGGTCTTTTTGCGAGTCAAAACGACCTGCGAGTTTATCTGAAATTACGCACAAAATCAGTGAAATGCCAACGAAAAGATTGGGGCGCTGAATGCCTTTCTTGGAAAAAACAAAGTGATGGTGAACGCGATGACCAAGCAAATTTTGATACACTTTAGCTTTCTATGATCATCACCAATGCTTCTTATGACGACCATCAAACAAGATGACTTGATCGACAGTGTGGCCGACGCACTGCAGTTTATCTCCTACTACCATCCTCAAGATTTTATTGATGCCATGCATCAGGCTTATCTAAAAGAAGAGTCGCAGGCGGCTAAAGACGCAATGGCGCAAATTTTGATTAACTCAAGGATGTGCGCGGAGGGCCGTCGCCCAATTTGCCAAGACACCGGCATCGTTACGGTGTTTGCCAAAATTGGGATGGATGTAAAATGGGATGCCCAAATGTCAGTCAGCGACATGATTAACGAGGGCGTTCGACGCGCTTATCGTCATCCAGATAATGTATTGCGAGCTTCGATATTAGAAGACCCATTAGGTGCGCGGCGCAATACTAAAGACAATACGCCCGCGGTAATTCACTATGAAATGGTGGAAGGAGATACGGTTGAAATTGATGTTGCCGCGAAAGGCGGTGGCTCAGAAAATAAATCCAAGATGGTCATGCTGAACCCCAGCGACTCCTTGGTTGACTGGGTTGTCAAAACCGTTCCAACCATGGGAGCTGGGTGGTGTCCTCCAGGCATGTTGGGTATTGGGGTTGGCGGCACGGCTGAAAAATCAGCAGTGCTTGCCAAAGAAATTTTAATGGAGTCGATCGACATTCATGACTTGATTGCTCGCGGGCCCAATTCAAGATTAGAGGAACTGCGTTTAGAGATATTTGAAAAGGTAAATCAGCTTGGTATAGGCGCTCAGGGCTTGGGTGGTTTAACGACGGTATTAGATGTAAAAATCAAAGACTACCCAACTCACGCAGCGTCTAAGCCAGTGACTATGATCCCCAATTGCGCAGCAACACGACATGCGCATTTTGTTCTGCGAGGTAATGGGCCTGCATTGCAAACCCCGCCATCGTTAGACAGTTGGCCAGAAATCACTTGGGATGCCGGGCCTAGCGCGCGCAAAGTCAATCTAGACAGTATTAGCAAAGATGATATGGCTGCCTGGCAACCGGGGGAAACCTTATTGTTAAGTGGCAAATTATTAACCGGCCGCGATGCCGCGCACAAAAAGATTCAAGCGCTTTTGGAAAGCGGCGAAAGCATGCCCGAAGGAGTCGATTTCAATGGGCGCTTTATATACTACGTTGGGCCTGTGGATGCGGTGAGAGACGAAGCCGTGGGGCCGGCTGGGCCAACGACGGCAACGCGTATGGATAAGTTCACTGACATGATGCTTGAGCAAACGGGTTTAATAGGCATGATTGGTAAGGCTGAGCGCGGGCCCGCAACAATCGAATCAATCGCCAAACACAAAGCAAGCTATTTAATGGCCGTTGGGGGAGCCGCTTACTTAGTTTCTAAAGCCATAACCGACGCGCGCGTGGTTGCTTTTCCTGAGCTCGGAATGGAAGCGATTCATGAATTTGAAGTAAAGGATATGCCAGTAACAGTAGCGGTAGATACCCGCGGCGAAGCCGTTCACCAAACTGGCCCGACAAAATGGAAATCCAAGATTGCCGATAAAATTAGAGTCGAGGTTGTATAGAGTCTGTGCGATTTATGTAAACGCGGTTTAAAGACGCAGGACAAAAAAAGCCGAGGTGAAAATTAAATCACCTCGGCTGTATCCGATGTTAATTAAGTTTAAATTTAATCGCGCAATTAGCGATTAACTTGGTTGCTTAACAATTCGCAAATACGGTTTTAATTCGTTCCAACCGCCAGGGTATTTTTCTTTGGCTTCTTCATTGCTGACTGCTGGTACGATGATCACATCGTCGCCGTCTTCCCAGTTAGCCGGTGTGGCTACTTTGTGTTGAGCGGTTAACTGCATGGAATCGATCACGCGCAAAATTTCGTTAAAATTTCGCCCAGTGGTCATTGGATAAGTCATCATCAGTTTGATGTTTTTGTCTGGGCCAATAATAAACACTGAGCGCACGGTGGCGTTAGTGAGCGCAGTTCTGTTCTCTGCCGAGCCAGTCTCATCAGCAGGGAACATGCTATACAGTTTAGCCACGTTCAAGTCAGT
>CALAKU010000099.1 GCA_937922925.1 uncultured Arenicella sp.
GAATTAAGGAATGAAAAGGAAATGAGTAAAGAGATGTGAACTGTCTGTATTTGGCGAATTGTGGCATTCCATGCGGGCCGTCACAGGGCCATCGACACTAGGTTAACAGCAGGATTTCGAGCCAACCCAGCAACAGCGACTTGCTAAGCTAATTGCCCAGCTTACTAGGGCTTCCTTTCCAGCAGTTTATCTCGGAGTTTCGGCTACTTAGGCCGACCGAGATTCTTAGGTCTGATAAAAAAGCTATTCGTCAGAGGTTTGCTGCTCTAACTGGCGGCGCCTGCGCCATTCGTCAAACGAAATAGTTTCGTCAGGATTCGATTCTTCTTCGACCGTGACTTCCTTGATAACCGCAGGCGGGCGCGTAATATCACTCGTGGTAGTTACCTCAGATTCCTCGGCCTGTTTTGCCACGCTTTTGTTTTTACCGCCGCAAGCACTCAAAACAACACCTACCATGATAACGATGAGCCAGCTTGCCGCTCCTTTGGAAACTGATTTGGATCGAGAATAGTTTAAAAACATGGTTGGCTAAGCCTTAGGTTAATGCGCTAATTAAGCGCGATAATAGCAAAATCAATTCAATGCGGACAACGCCTAAGGCCAGACTTATTTTTCGGGCACGCGCCTAGGCATGATCAGGGCGTTTGAGCCGATAAAGCACATGCTCAGCCAAAGGATCGCTCACATCTAGCTTCGGATGCATAAAGTGCGCTGGTTCTTTGATTAAACCGATTTTTTGCATTACGCGCTCAGAGGCAAAATTGTGAATTGATGTCATTGACACAATTTCGTCGATACCCAGTTGCTCAAAGCCATAATTTAACGTCGCGCGAGCGCCTTCAGTCGCCAAACCTTGGCCCCAATATTTGCTCGCCAAGCGCCAACCAATATCGACGCAAGGAGCAAACGGGAGGCCATCCTCATAGCGTTGAAGGCCAATAAAGCCAATCAAGTTCTGATTAGTTTTTAGCTCCGCGGCCCAATAGCTAAAACCGTAGTCGACAATTTGCTGACTGGCTTTGGCAATCAGTTGGTCTGATTCATGCCGCGATAAAGTCGATGGGAAAAACTCCATCACCTTGGTATCGGCATTGATTTGCGCAAAGGCCGGCGCATCGTCCGGGCACCATTCACGCAGAATAAGCCGATCGGTTTGCAAAACAATTCGCTTAGTCATGGATTGGTTAATTCTCAAATACTCGGCATGACATCTGGTGACAAACGCGGGTTTTAGTCAGTTACATTCACTCCAAACCACGGTACCATTAGCGCGCAGTTGGTAACTTACTCAGTTTAGCACTACAGCCACCATGACAGGTAATTCAAAAGACTCGATGAGACTCGGCGTCGTAATGGACCCAATAGCGTCCATCAACATAAAAAAGGACAGCACCTTTGAGATGATTTGGCAGGCCCAACAATTAGGTTGGCAGATCGAATATCTCGAAATGAATGATCTCTTTATTGAGAATGGCATTGCGCGAGCGCGAATGCGCGCATTAACAGCGTTTCAAGATTCCCAGAATTGGTTTGAACTCGGCGAAACGCGAGTGGAAGCCTTGGGCGATCTTGACGCTATTTTAATGCGCAAAGACCCGCCTTTTGATATGGAATTCGTTTACTCAACATACATATTAGAGCTGGCGGAACAGCAAGGCGCAATGGTCGTTAATTCGCCGCAAGCCTTGCGCGACTGTGGCGAAAAAACCTATTGCGCCTGGTTCCCTGATTTGTGCCCGCAAACCATTATTACCCGCGAGGCCAGTGACTTTAAGGCGTTTTTAGCAGAGCACCAAGACATTATCGTAAAACCATTGGATGGAATGGGCGGCACATCAATTTTTCGAATTAAAGCGGGTTCGCCGAATGTAAATGTGATTATTGAAACGCTGACCGATTACGGCCAGCGTTATGCCATGGCGCAAACCTTTATCCCTGAAATCAGTGATGGCGATAAACGGATTCTGGTTGTCAACGGCGAGGCCGTGCCATACGTGTTGGCTAGAATGCCGGCAAAGGGCGAAACCAGAGGTAATTTAGCCGCAGGCGGCCGAGGTGTCGCACGCCCCGCCAGCGAGAGCGATCTGAGAATCGCAAGCATTGTTGGGCCCGAGTTGGTTAAGCGCAACATTCTTTTTGCAGGCTTAGATGTGATCGGCGACAGATTGACTGAGATAAATGTAACCAGCCCCACTTGCATTAAAGAAATTAATGAAGCGTACGACACTAATATCGCGTTAGACCTAATGAACGTTATCGAGCGCAAACTCAAGGCCTAGGTCGAACGTGAGCAAGACAGACTATTCAGAAAAAGAACAAAGCCGTGATCTACTAAGCGTTACGGCATTTTTCTCTGCAATATTGCACGCGGTTATCATTTTGGGCGTCAGCTTTAAATTGCCTGAGATTGGTGCTCGAACCAGCACCGACAACACCCTGGATGTGGTCTTGCTTAGCAGCACCAACAATCAACAGCTTGACGAAGCCGAATTGGTGTCCAGCAAAGACAACGTTGGAGGCGGCGATGATGATCGCATTGGCGAGACACCACTGCCTTGGAAAGCCGTTGACCCTTCGCCGATTAATTCAGTCGAAAAGCGTGCAGACCAAGCACCGGTGAGTGAAGTGTCACCAGACCAATTTATCGCCAGTGTCAGCAGCACCGTTTCTTTACCCGAGCAGAAGCCGCAAGAAAACGAGTTGAAAAACCCACAGGCGACCACCGGGCCAGATCTATTTAATACCAACGAACGCCGGCTAGAACGAGAGCGCATTATTGCCCGCTTAACGCAAAGCCAAGAAGAATATCGAAAACGCCCTAAGAAAAAATTTCACTCGCCAACCACCAAAGCCAATGGAGCCGCCGAATATCTCGAAGCATGGCGTAAAAAGGTGGTGCGAATTGGGAATGCCAAGTTTCCTGTGCAAATTCGCGCAAAGAATTTGCGGGGCACGCTTACCTTATCAGTCGAAATTCGGCGCGACGGCATGATTCATAATATTCAAGTGCTCAATCCGTCTGAGCATAAAGTATTAAATGATGCGGCGGTTCGGATTATTCGCGACGCTGCACCGTTCGACAGCTTCCCGGCGACGAATTATTTCGAAGACACCGACATCTTAGTCATCACTCGAGCCATTCACTTTTTACCCGGCAACCGCATTGCTAGCTCAGCGGTGCGGCGTGGTTAAACCAGCCCGCTGATGGCAACGGTTCTTGCATTCGATATTGGCCTGAAACGAACAGGGGTCGCCAGCGGCCAAAGCCATACCCAAAGCGCTTCGCCATTAACCTCGATAGCGGTTTCACGTGGGCGACACGATTGGAATGCGCTCGACGCGTTGATGCAGGATTGGCAGCCAACAACGATTGTCATCGGCCAGCCCAACAGCAATGACGACGCCTTGAATAAGGCCATCAATCGTTTCAAAGCGCATATTCAACAGCACCACAAATTACCAATAGTGGAGGTCGATGAAACACTGACCACACATAGCGCCAATCAAGAGATGGCAGGCTATTCCCTTTCTGTTGATGAGAAAAAGAAGCGACGCGACCAAGTGGCCGCCTGCCTCATCCTTGAAAGTTATTTAGACCAGAACTCTAGCCAAAAGCCCACAGGCGGTTAGACGAAAATGATGTGCTATTCTTCGCCACGATTTGGTTTGGAAAACACGCGAGACGAGGTTGGGTATGCGCCCATTTAAATCACTAATAGCAGCCGAACAGCTGACCCCCGACGTTATCGCGCAATTGTTTAAGGCTATCGATCAAATGGCTGAGCAGATCGCCGAGCATGGCCGCATTGATCTTTTAGAAGATAAGGTCGTTGCCCTGCTCTTCTTTGAACCCAGCTCGCGCACCATGATGAGTTTTCAAAGCGCTTCTCAGCGGCTCAAAGCGGGCATGGTGTTTGCGCAGAATGCGTCATCGACCTCGTTTGAAAAAGGCGAAAGTCTGGAAGATTTGATTCGCATGGTAGAGAGCTACTCGGACATTATCGTGATGCGCCACGCGATGCCGGGCAGCGCCCAGATTGCCGCACAAACCAGCTCCGTACCCTTTATAAATGCCGGCGACGGCGGCAACGAGCATCCAACCCAAGCCTTGATCGATGTGTACACCTTGAACAAGCACAAAGGGCGGCTAAGCGATCTTAATATCGTGTTTGGTTTTGATTCTTTGCAGTCTCGCAGCATTCATTCCTTATCTCGACTGCTGGCTCAATATCCAAACAATCGCTTTATCTTTACCGGCCCTACCGAGTTGCAGCCTTCGAAAGAAATGCTCGACGACTTGCAAGCTCTAGGAGCCAAATGCGAGGTAACTCAAGAGATTGATCTGCGTGACAACGTGGATGTGGCTTACATCAATCGCCTACAAGAAGAGCGCTTCTCAGATGCGCAAATTTTTGAACAAAACAGGCGCCGTTTTCGCTTAGATCGAGCATCGGTTGAAGGGTCTAACTGCATTGTTATGGACCCACTACCGCGCATTGATGAGATCGACGTTGAAGTCGACGATCTCCCGAATGCAGTGTATTTTGAGCAAGCCAGCTACGGCGTGCCCGTGCGGATGGCTTTATTGGCGATGTTGCTCAATAAGCTCTAGTACACCTTGCTTTTGCAAGCTTAACGAGCGAACGCTAACAAACGAACAAATTTGGCGCTTTCAGTTCGCGGGGAAGTCACTGACTTGAAGTGAATGACTTGAAATGAATGACTAGTTGAAGGAAGCCACTATTATCAGTGATAAGGGTCTTCCTCTTCGAGCTCCACATCGGCGAGGGTTTCACCGAACTCGGTTTTGGCCGCGGCTTTGCCTCTTAACTTAATCGCCAAGCGCAAGTCGTTTTCTGACTCGGCGTTTTTCAAGGCCTCTTCGTAGGTAATCAGGTCGCGCTCATGCAAATCAAACAGAGATTGATCAAAAGTTTGCATGCCCCACTCAACCGATTTTTCCATGGAAGAGCGGATTTCATCAATCTTGTGGTCTTTAATTAGGTCTGAAATCAGCGGGCTATTGATCATAATTTCCACCGCCGGCACCCGACCTTCTTTGTCTTTAATCGGCAGCAATCGTTGCGACACCATGCCATATAAGTTTAGTGACAAATCCATCGCTAATTGGTCACGACGATCGGCTGGGAAAAAGTTAAAGATTCGATCCAGTGCCTGATAAGAGTTGTTGGCGTGCAACGTCGCGATACATAAGTGGCCGGTTTCGGAAAACACGATCGCCGAATCCATGGTTTCACGCGTGCGAATCTCTCCAATCTGAATGACATCTGGCGCTTGACGCATGGCATTAATCAACGCGGAATCAAACGATTCTGTGTCCACGCCCACTTCGCGTTGAGTGATAATGGATTTTTTGTGCGTGTGTAAATATTCAATTGGGTCTTCGATCGTAATAATGTGTTCTTGCGCATTACGATTTCGATAATCCACCAAGGCTGCCATCGACGTACTCTTACCGGTTCCGGTACCGCCAACAAAAATCATCAGACCACGCTTTTTCATGATCATTTTATTCAGGATTGAGGGCAGTTTAAGCTCTTCAACCGTTGGAATGGTGGTTTTGATCGCTCTGAGTACCATGCCAACGGCGTCTTGTTGCACAAACACATTGACGCGAAAACGGCCAATTTGTTTGGGATGAATGGCAAAGTTACATTCTTTATTGCCCTCAAAAATACGCCTTTGCTCTTCGTTCATGATGCTGTAGCAAAGCTCTTGCGATTCTTTGGCGTTCAGCGGGTTACCGGCAATTGGGTAAATTTTGCCGTCCACTTTAAAACTCGGCGTGGCATTCGCAGTAATGAACAGGTCAGATGCGTTCTTGACCATCATTGCGCGCAATAAATCAGCCATTTTGTACATAATTGTAGTCCGTACGTTAGGGGTAGTTAGGGCCGTAATCAGCTTAGTTTAGTTAAGTAGAGCGAGCAAAGGCCTAATAAAATTTGCTCTTGTCGATCGCACGAGATCGAGCATCGCTGCTGGTAATTAATCGATCACGAACCAAGTTCAGTAAACACTGATCAAGCGTTTGCATGCCATCGTTTTGCCCTGTTTGGATCATGGAATACATTTGTGCGACTTTGTCTTCGCGAATCAAATTACGAATCGCTGACGTACCCAGCATGATTTCATGCGCGGCCACTCGCCCGCCGCCCACTTTTTTAATCAATGTTTGAGAAATCACCGCCTGCAAGGATTCCGATAACATGGAGCGCACCATGGATTTTTCTTCGGCTGGAAACACATCAACAATACGGTCAATGGTTTTTGGTGCCGAAGACGTATGCAAGGTTCCTAACACGAGATGACCGGTTTCGGCTGCCGTCATAGCAAGGCGAATTGTCTCTAAGTCTCGCAACTCGCCGACCAGAATAATGTCGGGGTCTTCGCGCAGCGCTGATCTGAGCGCGTTGTCAAAACTGTGCGTGTCTTTATTCAGCTCTCGCTGGTTGATCAAACACTTTTTACTCTGGTGCACAAATTCAATCGGGTCTTCCACCGTCAAAATATGTGAGCGCTGCTTTTCATTGACATGATCTAACATGGCCGCCAAGGTCGTGGATTTACCCGAGCCAGTTGGGCCAGTCACCAGAACTAATCCGCGTGGCTTCATCACAATCTCGCGGAAGATTTGCGGCGCGTCCAGATCATCCAAACTCAATACGACTGACGGGATCGTCCGAAACACCGCGGCTGGGCCACGATCTTGATTAAATGCGTTAACTCGAAAGCGGGCTACATTTGGGATTTCAAACGAAAAATCAACTTCCAAATTTTCTTCATAGGTTTTTCGCTGCTTGTCGTTCATGATGTCGAAAATCATCTTCATCACGGTCTCACCATCAAGCACCGGTAAGTTTATGCGCTTCATATCGCCATCCACTCGAATCATCGGCGGCATACCGGCAGAAAGGTGCATGTCTGAAGCTTTATTGTTTTGGCCAAAGGCCAAGAGTTCTGCGATGTCCATATGGTCTCCAACGGCTGTGCCGAGAATGCTATTGTTATTGGTTTTCGGCGACTATATTTAGCGAACAGTATAACCAGAAATTTTGATCATGAGTAAGCTCGAATACGCGATTAAGCGCTTTAACCGCGTGCAACAACGAATTGCCGAGGCTTGTACTAAAGCAAATCGCAATCCAAAGTCGGTGACATTAATTGGCGCTAGCAAACTGCAAAGCGCTGAGCTGATAACGGCATTCCATGAGGCGGGGCTGCGTCACGTCGGTGAAAACTATTTACAAGAGGCCATTGTCAAAAAATCAGACTTGGCAAATCAGGCTGAAATGAACTCTTTGGAGTGGCACTTCATCGGTAGCATCCAATCGAATAAAACCAAATTGATTACCGAGAATTTTACTTGGGTCCATGGAGTTGATCGCCTTAAAATCGCCCAGCGGCTTGCTAAGCAATCCCAAGGGCAGCATCACACATCAACACCGATTAAGCTATTAGTGCAGATAAATCCAGATGGCGAAACATCCAAAGCCGGGGTATCGCTAGCCGATGCCAGCGAACTGGCGAATGAAATTGCTCAACTGGATGGGGCTGATCTAAAAGGCTTTATGATGATCCCGCAAGCGCGGCCCGACCAGGCTAGCCAGCGAGCGGTATTCGCTCAAGCTTATGAGTGCCTTACAGCCACCAATCAGCGTTATGGCTTGGGCATGACAGAATTGTCGATGGGCATGTCTGGCGACCTTGAGGCGGCTATTTTAGAAGGCAGTACTCTCATTCGGGTTGGCACAGATTTGTTTGGAGCGCGCCAATAAGTTGAGTATTCCGGTACAATCGAACTCAAGCGTTAACTAACCCTCTGAAAAGCACTTAAATAAAAAGTTAAGTCAACTCGATCAGCGTGAACAAACACATTGGATTCATCGGCGGCGGCCATATGACTCGCAACTTCGTGGGCGGCATGCTGGCGCGCCCGCAGTTTAGCGCTGAGAACGTTTGGGTCTTTGATCGCAACCCGCCTAAAAACGCCGCTCTGCATAGCGAGTATGGCGTTCAAATTGCCGATTCGCTGAGCGGCTTGGTTCGCCAATGCAGCACTGTGGTGGTTTCTGTTAAGCCTCAAGGCCTAAGCCAGATGTTGTCAGGAATTATTAACGATCTTAAACAACATCGCCCTTTGCTGATATCGTTGGCAGCAGGCACCACCATTGAAAAACTTGAAACTCAAATTGGGTTTGATCTGCCGATTGTTCGAATCATGCCGAACATGGCCAGCCGAGTCGGCTTGGGCGCGAGTGGCTTGTTGGCCAATGAGCACGCTCAAGACAATCAACGAGCACAAGCTCAATCAATAAGCGATGCCGTTGGAATCAGCGCCTGGGTTCACAACGATCAAGACATCGACAGCATTACTGCGTTATCTGGCAGCGGGCCGGCGTATTTTATGCTATTCATTCAAGCACTCGCCCAAGCAGCCAGCAAAGCCGGTATCGCGCACCAAGATGCCTTACGCTTTGCGACTCAAACTGGCTTGGGAGCCGCTAAACTAATCGAGACAAGTGACCTCAGCATTGATGCACTTATTGACGGTATTTGCTCTAAAGGTGGCACCACTGAACAGGCGGTCAACCAACTCAAGAACGATGATTTATCAAGTGTGGTAGCGAATGCATTTTACGCCGCCAAACGTCGATCTGAAGAACTGGCCCAGCCTGAAAAGACCAAACCTCAATAAAGAACCATACTTAGCGACTAAACTTAACCTCAGCATGTCAATCTCGCTTAACTTAGCCCGACGTTTCTGACTCACTATTAATCACCATGCCCTACTTACAAAATGCCAGTATTTTCTTAATCAGCGCCCTTCTCGGCTTAGTGATTTATGTTGTATTGCTCAGATTCTGGATGCAGTGGTTTCGAGTGAGTTTTCGTAACGAGCTGGGCCAATTTGTGATCACGCTCACCAACCCAATTGTAGTGCCATTGCGGCGTATATTACCGCCTCTCGGCACAGTGGATACGGCGACTTTAGCCTTGGCCTATCTAGCTGCCGCAATCAAAGTTGCCGCAATTGTGCAAATCATTGGTCAGACTCCGAACGTGGCTTTGTATTTCGTATGGGGCTTGGGGATGCTAATCCGATCGACCATCTATTTGTTTTTAGCGGCCATCTTTATCTCCATTATTGCTAGCTGGATGTCGCCTCATACCGCACACCCCGTTCTGGGCGTCGTACGTGCGATTAGCGAACCATTGCTGCGCCCGGCTCGACGATTGATTCCGCCCATTGCCGGCCTTGACCTTTCTCCGATTGTTGTGATTCTCGGCCTACAAGTCGCATTGATCGTTTTGGTTGCCCCGATTTTGCCTTCCATTTTTTAAAATGAGCGAGTCGCAACTTAGTACCGATCAATCTGTTGGATTGGTCGCGCCCCAGTCGGTGGTATTCGATCAAAGCATTGAACTCACCAGCAAGGGCGTACTGCACGGCTTTGAACTCGCGTATGAAACCTATGGCGAGCTCAATTCTGACGCCTCGAATGCGATTCTAATCTGCCACGCCTTGAGTGGCGATCACCACGCGGCCGGCCATTATGGCGATGCCGACAAAACTCGCGGTTGGTGGGACACCATGATTGGCCCCGGAAAACCAATCGACACCAACCACTTTTACGTTGTTTGTTCGAATAATCTAGGCGGCTGTGGCGGCAGTACAGGCCCAAGCTCGACCAACCCGGCCACTGGCAAGCCCTATGGCCCAGACTTCCCAATTGTGACGGTTGAAGACTGGGTTCACACACAAACGATGCTTAGCGATCATTTGGGCATACAACAATGGGCGGCAGTGATGGGCGGCAGCCTTGGCGGCATGCAGGCAATACAGTGGAGCATCAGCCATCCCGAGCGCCTGCGTCATGCCATTGTTATCGCCTCAGCAGCCAAGTTAAATGCACAGAACATCGGTTTTAATGACGTCGCGCGACAAGCCATTCGCACCGATCCTGGCTTTTTCAATGGCGATTATTATCAGCATAACTCTAATCCCGACCGCGGTATGCGAGTCGCTCGAATGTTGGGCCACATTACCTACCTATCCGAATCGCTGATGGGGCAAAAATTTGGCCGCAACCTGCGCCAGAAAGCGACCTTCGACTACGAGTTCACGCCAGAATTTGAGGTAGAAAGCTATTTGCGTTATCAAGGCGATTCGTTTGTAAATCGCTTTGATGCGAACACCTATTTATTGATGACCAAGGCGCTCGACTATTTTGATCCTGCGGCGCAGACCAACGACGATTTAACTCGCGCATTGGCTCCGGCTAAAACCAATTTTTTGGTTATCTCATTTAATAGCGACTGGCGTTTTTCCAGTGAGCGATCAAAAGAAATTGTGCGCGCCTTGCAAAGCAATAAACACAACGTAAGCTATGCCGACATTGATTCACCGTATGGCCATGATTCCTTTTTGCTAGAAAATTCAGACTACTTTGAGTTGATGCGCGCCTATATGACGCGTGTTCGAGGCGACCTTGCTGACGAAAACAAGGAGGGCCGCTAACCATGTCTCAGTCTCTGCAAAAATCACGTTTAAGCCGTTACGACCATAGCTTAATTGCCGACTGGGTTAAGCCCGGCAGCCGCGTGATTGATTTAGGTTGCGGTAATGGAGCGTTGCTCTCCCACTTGCAACGAGAAAAACAAGTCAGTGGTTACGGAGTTGAGCTTGATTCAGCGATGATCTCAAAGTGCGTTGCCAATAACATCAACGTAATTCAAATCAACTTGGATCAAGGTTTGGACCATTTCGACTCAGACTCCTTCGACACCGTGATTCTGTCGCTGACCTTACAAGCCATGCGTCGCCCGCGCCAATTGCTTGAAGAGATGATGCGCGTGGGGCAACAAGGCATTGTCACTTTCCCAAATTTCGCGCATTGGCGTAACCGTTGGCAAATCGCGTTTGGTGGCAAAATGCCCGTGAGTAAAGAATTACCTTACAAATGGTACGACACGCCGAATATTCACCTGTGTACCCTGCGCGATTTTCATACTCTGTGTGCCGAGCTAGGGTTTAGCATTGACCGATCAATCGCGGTTCGCGGCGATGGCCAACAAACGCTAGGGCTCAAAGCCTTACCTAACCTATTCGGTGAAATTGCGCTCTGCCGTTTTCACAAACTATCATCCTAAGCTAAGCCCGCAGTAAAACTTATGAACAATAACGACATCTTGCGAGCCTTACGCCATGCGCTCGACATCAACAACGCGGCTTGCTTAAAGCTGTTTAGCCAGCATCCGCACTCGACAGTCGTGATTGGCTCCAAACAATTACAAGCGCTGTTCCTAAAGGAAGACGAAGAAGGCTTTACGGCCATGGGCGATGACCAACTGATCGCGCTTTTAGACGGCCTTATTGCAACCAACCGAGGCGTACGCGAAGATACGCCGCCGCCGAAAATCGAGCGTTTAACGCGCAATGAAATCCTTAAAAAATTACGAATCGCCTTCGAGTTCAAAGAACAAGAAATGTTGGCTACCTTGGCCGCTGGTGGCAGCAAGTTAAGTAAAAGTGAGTTGTCAGCGTTTTTTCGCAAGGCTACTCACAAACATTATCGACCGGTAGGAAATCAGATCATGCGCGCGTTTTTCCGCGGCTTAGCGAAAGCTAAAACCAATCCGACCACTGACTAGACCAGTAATTTACCCATTGCGATAAGTGTAGCTATAGCCATTCAATGCCGGCGCGCCGCCTAGGTGCGCATACAGCACTTTTGATCCACTAGGGAAAAACCCTTTTTTCACTAGATCGATCATGCCTTGCATAGACTTACCTTCATAAACCGGGTCGGTGATCATGGCTTCGGTCTGCGCGGCCAGGCGAATCGCCTCGTTGGTTTCGTGGCTCGGCACCCCATAGGCCGGATAGGCGTAGTCGGGATTGATATGAATATCCTGTTCAGTGATCTCTTGCTTAAGACCCAGCAAGGCCGACGTTTTTTTGGCGATATCCGTCACTTGGCCACGGGTTTGCTCTAGGGTTCCAGAGGCATCAATACCAATCACACGCTGAGCGCGGTCTTCGGGTTTAAAGCCGACAATCATGCCGCCTTGAGTCGACCCAGTAACCACACAGACCACAATGTAATCGAATTCGTAACCAAGTTCGGCTTCTTGCATTTTGACCTCTTCGGCAAAACCCACATAGCCCAAGCAACCAAATTTGTGCACCGAGGCACCGGCGGGAATTCCATAAGGCTTACCACCTTGATCGCGCACATCTTGCATGGCCGCCTCCCAGCTTTCACGAATACCAATATCGAAACCTTCGTCGACTAATCGCGAGTCAGCCCCCATCAGTCGAGTCATCAAAATATTGCCGACTCGATCGTAAACGGCGTCTTCGTGTGGTACCCAAGATTCTTGCACCAAGCGACATTTCATTCCAATCTTGGCAGCAACGGCGGCCACCATGCGCGTGTGATTCGATTGCACGCCACCTATCGACACCAAGGTATCCGCGCCGGAGGCAATGGCGTCAGGCACAATGTATTCTAATTTGCGGAGCTTATTACCTCCCATCGCCAAACCCGAATTACAGTCTTCGCGTTTTGCGTATATCTCGACATCACCGCCTAACGCATCAGTCAGCCTAGGCAGAAACTCGATTGGCGTAGGCCCGAAAGTCAAAGGGTAACGTTCAAATTTATCCAGTAAGCTCATGTTTTTTTCTAGGGGTTCGTGTGATCGTTGGCGATTGTTTATCCAATTGGCAAAATAAGCAAATTCAATTCTTAATCCAGCATCAAGGCGGCGCGAAGGGCTCGTTGATGAGCCTTCCTATTCGCCTTCCTTTTTTTGGCCTTCTTGCAATTGTGCCAATACACAACCCAGCAGCATTAATGCCGCGCCGACGATCCCAGCCATCGTCAAACTTTCTCCAAAAACAAAGTAGGCGGCGATGGCTCCGAAGACAGCTTCGAGCGATAAAATGACGGCCGCGGCAAATGGTTCCGCTTTCTCGAGCACCAACACTTGTAAAGTGTAGGCAATGCCTACCACCACCACGCCGTTGATGAGAGGCCATAAATAGCCAATGTTTTGTTGCGGCAATAGGCGCGTCTCAAACGCGAGGGAATAAACCAGACTTAAGCCCGCGCATATCGCGAACTGAATAAAAGCCAGCACCAAAGTGTTGTGGTCTTTCGCTTTCTCGGCGATCAACAAAATATGCAGGGCCCAAAATACCGCGCCGATTAAGGCTAGCAAATCGCCTTTGAGGGCAATTTCGGTTCCGCCTTGCGTGAGCAGATACAAACCAATGATCGCGATAATGCCGCCACTCCACACAATGAGTTTGTATCGATAACCCAAAGCGTAGGCAATAATTGGCACAACAATGACATACAGCCCGGTGATAAACGAAACATTCGCCACCGAGGTAAACAGCAGACTAATTTGCTGCATCAAGGCGCCGGCAAACAATAAGCCACCAAGTTGCGCACTTAGAATCAACGTCGAACGTGATCGGAAATCATCCAAGCTAACTGACGAAAACAACAGCAACATGGGCAGCAAGGTTAACGCGCCCAGCGCAAAACGCAGCGCATTAAAGGCTGCGGCATCCATGTGTTCTAGGCCCAGTTTTTGAGGTACGAAACCGAAGCCCCAAATTAGAGCAATCAGCAGCAAACCAAGATTAACCATCGACAGGCGCATCAGATAATCTCAGTTTTTTAGACCACTACGCGATTTGGATCGTCTTGCTCGAGCGGCTCGATGCGTTTAATACGAATCATGAACCAGGCGTAAATGAGCGTCATAATCGGGCTAAGTAGGTTAAAGAAGCAAAAAAGAAAGTAGGTTGGTGTGGCGATTCCAAGTACAGCGGCGTGATACGCACCACAAGTATTCCAAGGAATGAGTACGCCAGTCACGGTGCCCGTATCTTCCAAAGTTCGGCTCAAGTTTTCAGAGGCGTAGCCCTTTTCTTTATAAAGTTTGGCGTACATGCGGCCCGGAATCGCCACCGAGATATATTGGTCAGAGGTTGAGACATTGGTGACGATGCACGTGCCCGCAGTACAAGCCACTAAACTGAAAAAGCCTTTGGCTAACTTTTGCACCGCCTGCATGATGCGCGTCAACATACCGCACGCTTCCATGACACCGCCAAACGCCATTGCGGCTAGGATTAGCCAGACAGTACCGAGCATGCCTTGCATTCCGCCTGCGCTAAACAAATCGTTCAAGGTTGGATTGGCGGTTTCGATAGACACTCCTGCAAACAGGGTATCCATTAGCAAACGATATTGCAGAAAGTCGCCTTCCATTGTCGCCATTAAGTCGGCGATTAGCTCACGCTGAAAGATAAGCGCACACAGCAACCCGGCCAAAATTCCAACGAAAAGCGCAGGTATGGCATCGACTCTTTTGACAATTAAGCCCAGTGTAATGATCGGCGGGAACAACAGCCACAAGGTAATATTGAAACGATCATCGATAGCGCCAAGCACCGAGCTAACGTCAACACCGGCGGCTGATGTATCTAAATTCAAGCCAATAACCGTAAACAGAATCAAGCTGATAATCATCGACGGCACGGTGGTGTTCATCAAATAACGGATATGATCAAACAAAGGGGTTTCGGTCACCGCCGCCGCCAAGTTTGTGGTGTCAGATAAGGGCGAGATCTTATCGCCAAAGTAAGCGCCCGAGATAATCGCGCCGCCGATAAGGCCGTCAGGTACGCCTAAAGCTCTCCCGACACCGACCATGGCAACACCAATCGTCGCAGCAGTCGACCAGGAGCTGCCACTCACCAGTGAGGTTAGCGCGCAGGCGATACAGCAAGCGACCAAAAATATGGTTGGGTTTAGTAACTTTACACCGTAATAAACCAGAACCGGCACGGTGCCGCACAACAACCAGATGCTCGCCAAGGCTCCAACCAAAAGCAAAATCAGAATCGATGGCATGGCATTGCTGATGGTGTCTACCATGCTTTTTTGGATAGTGGCCCAAGCGATGCCTCTGGATAAACCAATCGCGGCAGCAAACCCGCTTACCAAAATAATGATCATTTGGCTGGAGCCCGATAAGGCATCATCTCCGTAAACAAACAAAACATTGCCGGTGAGCGCCAAAACAAGGACAAGAATGGGCAATAAAGCGAGCCCCAAGGACATCGAGCGATCAGAATTATGAGAATCGGGCATGGTAATTTGAGTTGTTGTTGTTTTACTGCTCAATCATAACCAAGTCTGGCGACCAATTGCACCTATGGATACGCACGGCCATTGATACAGACAAATCCTTACCTATATGCGACAACTTGTTGAATATCCTGCAATATCTGCGGCGTTAAGCCCCTATTTTTGCTTGTTGTGCGGTTAAAAACCGCGTAGCATCGCAAATTCGGCACATTTGCAACATTTTGTGCCTAAAACAACTAAAAACTTAAGTGGAACAACGTGAGTGGTAACAGCTCACAGGAGAGAAACCCGCAATGCCAAATTTGCACTTTAGAGTCACAGCGCTTGCGCTCGCTCTGGCAACTCTTGGTGGTGTCTCGACACCATCCTTTGCGCAAGAAACTGAGGAAGCAATTGAAGAGGTTGTAACCATTGGTTCGCGCCGCCAGGCTCGCTCTGCGTCTGATACAGTCGCTCCAGTAGACGTCATTAACGCAAATGACATTACTGACCAAGCCAGTAACGACATCTCGGATTTAATCCGTACTGTCGTCCCGTCTTACCAAGTCAATACTCAACCGATTTCTGATGCAGCAACCATCGTTCGCCCTGCGAACTTGCGTGGCTTATCACCAGATAACACTTTGGTGTTATTGAACGGAAAACGTCGTCACCGCGCGGCGGTCATCTCGTTCTTAGGTGGTGGTATCTCTGACGGCGCCCACGGCCCAGATATCGGCGTATTCCCATCACTAGGCCTTAAGCAAGTTGAAGTCTTACGTGACGGCGCCTCATCACAATATGGTGCTGACGCGATTGCTGGCGTAATTAACTTCCAACTAAAAGACGCTCGTGAGGGCGGTTCTGTTGAAGCCAAATGGGGTTCAACCTACGAAGGCGACGGCGATTCCTTCAAGATCGGCGCGAACGTCGGTTTGCCTTTGGGCGCCGATGGTTTCTTAAACCTAACTGCCGAATTTGCTGAAACAGACGGTACTTTCCGTGCGGTACAGCGTGACGACGCGGCGGCATTGATCGCTGCCGGCAACTCAGCCGTACAAAATGTGGCCGTTAACACGGTAACAGATGCATTCGTTCAGTACTGGGGTCAACCCGATGTAGAAGACGACAATAAGTTCTTCTTCAACGCTGGTCTTCCAATCGGTGAGAACGCTGAATTGTATTCTTTCGGTAACTACGCCGAGCGTACAGTGACCGGCGGCTTCTTTTTCCGTAACCCAACCAACCGTGGCGGCGTATTCCAAGGCCCAAGCGTAAACCCGGTAACGGGCGCAGCAATGGACGGCGGCGTATCGTCAATCTCAGTTGGTGATTTGTCTGTCAACACAGCAGGCGATTGCCCAGCAGGTATCCCATTGACTCAGGGCGGCGGTTTACTTCCAGACCCGAATGTCCTAGCGCAAGTAATCGCTGACGACAACTGCTTCTCTTTTGTTGAGTTGTTCCCTGGCGGTTTCGTTCCGCGCTTTGGTGGCGACACAACTGACCAAAGTTTGGTCTTGGGTATCCGTGGCGAATTGAACAATGGCCTTACGTATGACGTAAGCTACACTTACGGTGAAAACGAAGCCGCGTTTTTCATTAACAACACGATTAATGCAAGCTTAGGCCCCAACACACCAACGTCTTTCCAACCTGGTACGTACATTCAAACCGACAACAACTTTAACGTTGATTTGACGTACGCACTTCCAGTAGCTGGCTTTGCCTCTGACTTAAACATCGCTGGTGGTTTTGAGTTCCGTGAAGAGAACTTTGAAATCATTCAAGGTGATGCGGCCTCTTTCCAAATTGGCCCCTTGTCAGCGCCATCTTCGGCTTTCCCAACAGGCCAAGGTTTCGCGTCTAGCTCAAACGGCTTTGGTGGCTTCAGTGTCCCCATCGACGAGAGCCAAGACAATGTTGCTGTTTATCTTGATTTAGAAGCCGACGTTACTGAAGACCTGACTTTGCAAGCGGCGGTTCGCTACGAAGATTTCAACACCTTTGGCGATACAACTAACTTCAAGTTAGGTGGTCTTTGGAGAGCCTCTGATACAGTAACCCTTCGCGGTACTATCTCAACAGGTTTCCACGCACCAACAACTGGCCAAGCCAATGTAACTAACATTACAACGGCGTTTGTAGGCGGTGTATTGGCTGACCAAGGCACGCTTCCTCTAAGCAGCAATGCTGGTCAATTCGTAAACGAGCAATTAGGTAACCCATTTAGCTTGGGCCCTGAAGACGCAACTAACTTGTCTTTAGGTGCCGCATTCGAACTTGGCTCAGCAAGCATCACAGTTGACTACTTCCGCATTGAAGTTGACGACCGTATTGCGATCAGCGATCAGCAAGACTTCCAAGGCTTGTTGAGCAGCGTAGCGGGTCAAAACGGTATTGCATTGCCAATGAATGCGCAAACTAGCCAAATCTTGAACGCCTTGGGCAATGCTGGAGTATTAAACCCAGCTGACTTCATCGGTTCAGAAGATTTGACGACCTTTGCATTCTTCGCCAATGACTTTGACACACGCACACAAGGTATTGACCTCGTTGCCAGCATGCCTCTCGATTTGGGCAGCGGTTCTACGACTCTTGCCTTGAGCGCCAACTGGACCGAAACCGAGGTAACTCGTCGTGGCGGTTTGGGCGATACGCGTTTACGTCAATTGGAAGAAAACCTTCCAAACCTTAAAGGTAACATTAGCCTTCGTCACTTCGAAGACAACTGGCGTGCATTGGCTCGAGCCAATTTCCACGGTAGCTACTTCGAAGCCCACTTGGATTCTGGCGACTTAGCCATTTTCCCTGGCGGCGAGATTACCTTTGACGTTGAGTTTGGCTATACATTCAACGAGAATTTCAACATCATCGCTGGTGTTCAAAACTTGTTTGATGCTTTCCCAGATGAAAACGAATTCGCTGGTGTTGCAGGTTCACAATTCCCTGCGACAGCGCCATTCGGTTTCAGTGGTGGTCAATACTACTTGCGTGCGAACTACGAATTCTAATTTTAGAATTTAAGTTACACCGAAAAAGCCGCAGCTTAGTCTGCGGCTTTTTTGTGCCCAATGAATTATCTCGACTTTCTGACCCGCGATACCGCTAATTAAGGGTCGTGGCATATCGGCACAGCGCTGATTTTCCGATATAGTCTGAGCACATCAATAATCATAACGATAAAACTTCACTATGGAATCGGCAGTCAATTTCTTAAACGGTGTTATTTGGGGCCCGGGCGCCCTGCCCGCATTGGCAGTATTGTGTTTAGTGGCGGGCCTGTTCTACTCGTTCGCTACGCGCTTTGTGCAGGTTCGTATGTTTCGAGAACAAGTTCGACTTTTGCGAACTGGCACCAGTTCAGAGCAAGGCATATCCCCTTTTCAAGCGCTTTCAGTATCGCTTTCTGGACGCGTAGGCACCGGCAATATCGCCGGAGTAGCGGCAGCTATTGGCTTTGGTGGCCCCGGTGCGGTCTTTTGGATGTGGGTAATTGCCATTCTCGGCGCGGCGACTGCTTTTATTGAAGCCACCTTAGCGCAAATCTACAAAGAGGTAGACGAAGGTGAGTATCGCGGCGGCCCGGCCTATTACATCGAAAAAGCCATGGGGCAAAAATGGTATGCCGCGATTTTTGCGGTTGCCACCATAATTGCCTGCGGCGTTTTACTGCCCACCGTTCAGTCCAATGCGATTGGCAATGCGGTGGTGCAAACTCTTGGCGCAGGAACAACGATCGACACGGCTCTTGGTGCGCTAAGCTCAACCAAAATTATTACTGGTGCCGTCATTGTTGTGATCTTCGGCTTTATTATTTTTGGTGGCGTCAAACGAATCGCCAGTTTTGCTCAAATTGTGGTTCCCTTTATGGCACTGGCCTACATTATCGCGGCCTGCACGATCATCTTGCTCAACATTACGGAACTGCCCGGTATTATTGGCATGATCTTAGACGACGCTTTTACGCCAATGGCGGGCATTGGCGCAGCCTTTGGTTGGGGCGTTAAACGAGGCGTGTATTCTAATGAGGCGGGGCAAGGCACTGCGCCACATGCCGCTGCGGCCGCCGAGGTAGCTCATCCAGCTCAACAAGGTTTAGTGCAATCGTTCTCGATCTATGTTGACACCTTGTTCGTCTGCACCGCAACGGCATTTATGATTTTGATCACTGGCATGTTCAACGTCGGCACGCCAGAAACAGGGTTTCATATTTTGAATGTCGCCGCGGACACATCAGCCAACTCGCCTGCGTTTACGCAAATGGCGATTGAATCTGTTATGCCCGGCATCGGCAATCCGTTTGTCGCGGTCGCCTTATTTTTCTTCTCGTTTACAACGCTGATGGCGTACTACTATATTGCCGAAAGCAATGTGGTTTATATACGCCGATTTGTGAAACTGCCTGGCGCCATATTCATCTTAAAAGTGGTGATCGTGGCAGCGGTATTCTACGGCACGGTAAAGGCCGCGAACCTTGCGTGGGCCATGGGCGATATTGGTGTAGGCATTATGGCCTGGGTTAATATCATCGGTATTCTGGTGATTTTCTACATGGGCAAACCAGCGATCAAAGCCTTACAAGATTATGAGGCCCAGCGTAAGAATGGCATTGAAGACGTGCAATTTGATCCCGAGAAACTCGGTATAAAGAACGCACATTTTTGGAAATAGTCGTTCAACCTAACTTGTTAACTCAAGAGCGACAAACACAGCAATGAAAAAGGGAGTCTTCATGACTCCCTTTTTCATACCCAGCTCAATCGTTGTTTGGATCGGGCAGGTTATTATGGCATCGATTACCCATCCGCTAATAAGCGGCGTAAATCGCGAATCGCCGAATTCGCGCGGCCGATGTAGGAGCTCATTACCAGAGAATGATTGGCGAACATACCAAAGCCACTGCCATTAAATATCATTGGGCTCGACACATTTTTTTGTGTTGATTCAAGTTCGATAATTATTTGGCGTAAGGTGGGCAAAGCATTTTTGTCTTCTAACACTGGTTTAAAATCTTGCTCCGCCGCTCGTAAAAAATGAATCAAAGCCCAAGCCGTACCGCGCGCTTCATAAAAATTGTCGTCGATGTCCCACCAAGAGGTCTTAACAACTTGCTGACTAGAAGTGGCGGTCGACTGCTGCGCATTGGCGTCGCCAGCTAAATCGGTGTTCTCACGGATTTGAGGTCGAGCTTGGCTTAGCCGCTGAGAAAGAGAACCTAGGCGCTTTTCAACCAAAGATAACCACTCTCTTAAATTGTCGGCGCGGGCATAAAACTGAGCGTCGCGTTGGCTAGAATCTTGTAAACGAGAGAGATAACGTTCCAGCGCTTCGATGCCTTCTTCGTATTCGCCTTCTGCCGAGGGAAGCAACCAGGATTCGCTATCGACATTAAACTTAGGCTCGGCCAGCTCAAGATCTTTATCAGCTAAAGATTGTGTTTGCGAGCGGCTGTAGTCATTACGCAGAGACTTAGCTAAATCTCGAATTTGCTGCAACACACCAAACTCCCAATTCGGCATATTGTCGATAAATACGCTTGGCGGAATAACATCGTTGCTCAGATAACCGCCGGGTTTATTGAGCAAAGCTTGAGCTGTATTAATCAGTGCGCCGGTCGTTGCAACTCCAACCACATTGGAACTTTGGCTCTCGACATCCATGGGATGCAGATCGCTGGGTTCTTGACTCCAATACCAGCCCAATAGTAACAACAGCATTAACAGTATGGTTGGAACAATAAAAAAAGGGCTACGCACAATTCCCATAACAATCTCTCGACAAAGACTTATTGATAAAGCCAAATGTGGGAGCGAATTCGCAAATTACAAGCTTTCAGCCAAGGTCAAACATCGTTGCTCTATCGCTTGCCAATCTTGCGCTTTAATCAAAGACGATGGCGCAATCCATGAACCACCAACACACATCACATTCGATAGCGCTAAAAATTCCTGATAATTCTCTTCATTGATGCCACCAGTCGGGCAAAAACGCAATGAGGGAAACGGGCCGCCCATCGCTTTGAGTGCACCAACCCCACCAACCACCGTGGCCGGAAAGAGTTTGCACTCTTGTAATCCATATTGCAGCGCTAACATCGCTTCCGACGGCGTGGCAATGCCCGGCAAATACGGAATCTGTTTATCTGTCGCCGTCTTCAGGAGTGACTCACTGATACCCGGGCTAATAATCGCATCGCCGCCAGCATCTATAACAGCCAGCATTTGCGCTTGGTTAGTGACCGTACCAGCCATCACCAACATCTCAGGCAGCTCAGCTTTAATCAAACGGATCGCCTCCAAGCCATAGTCGTTGCGAAGGGTTACTTCGATCACCGGGAGCTTTGCCTTAACTAAGGTTTGGGCGAGCCCAATGGCTTGCTCAGCGTTATCGAGCACCACCACCGGCACCACAGGTAGGCCATTTAGCATAGGCTCAACGTTGAGATGGCCGTTTTGCTCGACCTGAGCAATCACAGATGTATGACTCATGATATAGTTTCTGGGTTGGTTGAAAACAATAAGGAGGCGCCAGCAGTCGAAGCGCTGACATTGGCTTGCAGATTAGCAAATAAGCCTCGACCGATACTCTGGCTAGCCTTTGGTGGCAAAGCAGGTTCACGAGCGGAGAGTTGAGCCGATTCTAAGTTGACGCTCAGCGCGCCGGAATGACTGTCAATGCGAATTACATCGCCCTCTTGCAGTAGTGCTAGCGCCCCGCCTAACTTGGCTTCTGGGCTTACATGCATGGCCGTTAACACCTTACCAGACGCACCGGACATACGGCCGTCTGTCACCAATGCCACCTTGTAGCCTTTATCTTGCAAGATACCTAAGTAGGGAGTCAATTTATGTAACTCGGGCATGCCATTGGCAGCCGGGCCTTGAAACCGCACAACGGCAATGTGATCACACTCAAGCTCACCAGCGTCAAAGGCATCTTTAAGCGCCTGCTGGCTATCGAAGATTTTGCAAGGCGCTTCGATTACTTGATATTGCTCGGCAACGGCTGAGATTTTTACCACTCCAGTGCCAAGATTACCTTCAACGAGACGCATACCGCCCTCGTTGGCGAATGGCTCTTTGCCGGTGGCTAAAATTTCAGAATCGGAACGTTCTGTCACGGGTTCGCCCCAATGTACTCGTCGCTCAGCGTCTATGGCGGGTTTGCATTCATACGCATCTAAGCCTTCGCCCATCACCGTGACGACATTTTCATTTAGCAAGCCTAGCGAGCGTAATTGATTAACCACATAGGCCAAACCACCGGCTTGGTCGAAATGATTTACATCGGCTTGGCCATTCGGGTATACGCGGGCTAACAATGGAGTTAAGCGAGACACTTCGTCCATGTCACGCCAGTTAATTTCGATACCGGCAGCCGCGGCCATCGCGATCAGATGCAAGGTTAAATTGGTAGAGCCTCCGGTGGCCATCATCATTACAATGGCATTCACAATCGAGGCTTCGCTGACTACCTCCGCTAAGGGGCGATAATCGTTGCCCTTGCGGGTTTGCTGTAATAAGCGACGCACGGATTCTTTAGTCAGCTCAGTGCGCAATAAAGTGCCGGGGTTCACAAATGAGGTGCCAGCTAACTGCAAACCCAGCGCCTCTACTAAGGCTTGATTTGTGTTTGCGGTACCGTAAAACGTGCATGTTCCAGCACTATGATAAGAAGCAGATTCGGTTTCGAGCAGTTGCGCTTTGTCGATTTCACCTGTGGCGAATTTTTGCCGGGCCTCGGCTTTTTCCTTGTTGGAAATACCCGACGGCATTGGCCCCGCTGGCACAAACATCGCGGGAAGATGCCCAAATTGCAGTGCGCCTATCATCATGCCAGGGAGAATTTTGTCGCACACGCCTAAGCACATGATGCCGTCGTAGACATCGTGAGATAAAGACACTGCCGTCGCCATCGCAATCACGTCTCGGCTAAATAAGCTTAGCTCCATCCCCGGCTGACCTTGGGTTACCCCGTCACACATGGCTGGTACGCCGCCGGCCACTTGAGCCGTCGAGCCCAATTCTCGCGCAGCAAGCTTGATGATCGAAGGATAGGTTGCAAAAGGTTTGTGGGCCGACAACATATCGTTGTACGCGGTGACGATACCAATATTGGCTCCAGCTCCAGCAGGAATGGCTTTTTTATCGGCTTCGCTTTCAGCAGCGACCACATGCGCCCAGTTGCTGCACGACAAACGGTCTGGCGCCGGCGGCAGATTGCGCATTTCGTCGATCATCGCCAAGTAGGTTTCGCGCGACGCCCTACTGCGTTCGACGATACGTTGAGTAATCGCGGCAATGCTCATAATTAATCCGAGTAAAAAACCTGAAGTGGCGTCTGTGTTTGAAAAACTGCACTGCGAATTGGCAGCTCTTTCGCGTCTTGGCTTTCCAATGCTCTTTCAAATACCTGTTGTTTTCCTTTGCCCGTAAAGTGCAACATCAAACATTCTGTGTTTAATAAAGCCGGCAAAGACCATGTAATGCGTGACACTTGCGTACTGGGCGACTCACACGTCATAAGGCGAGCCTTTGCAGTGGGATCAACAAGCTCAGCAATGTTTGATGCGTCGGGGAAAAACGACGCCGTGTGACCGTCTCCGCCCATACCCAAGATAACTACATCAAAACGTTTGCCCAAGCTGGATCTTTCGACCAAATCTTCGACCAAGGGAATGGACGCCTCAACCGAATCTGCGATTTGATACAGCGGTAAAAACGAAGCTTGAACAGGTAATCTATCCAACAAGTGTTGCTTTAAAAAAGCGGCGTTAGATAAGTCGTGCGATTCTGGTACCCAACGCTCGTCCACCAAGGTGGCGGTGACCTTAGACCAATCTAAGTCAGCATCGACCAAGGCCTCAAACAACGGTTTAGGCGTTGAACCACCAGAGAAGGCAATGGTTGCTCGGCTTCTAAGATTGAGTGCGGCTTGCAACTGCGCAACAACTTCGGCGGCTAAATGCTCGGCTAAACTATCGGCGTCGTTCGCTTGATGCCAAATATAATTTGGCTCATTGGGATCAACCATGATAGTCCTGCCACTTTCGCCCATCCTGAATTAATAAGGCCAAGGCATCATCTGGGCCACTGGAACCCGCCATGTATTTCTGCGGTTTTTGGCGCGTGGTTTTCCAACCGTCAATCATGCCATCGACCCATCGCCAAGCGCCGCGCAATTCATCCGAGCGCATAAACAAGGTTTGGTCGCCACGTGTTACGTCGAGTAATAAACGCTCGTAAGCACTCGGGCTTCGATGCTCTTCAAAGGCTTCTTCAAAGGAGAGATTCAACCCTACATTTTGCAAGCCGATCTCTTCGCTTAAGCCCGGCACTTTGTTCATCAAATGCATTTCGATGCCCTCGTTGGGCTGCAAGCGGATTACTAAGCGATTGCTATTTATGTTCCCGGGATTGACGTCGATAAACTTGAAAACCACGGGTTTAAACTGAATCACGATTTCGGAATAGCGGCGGGTCATGCGCTTGCCGGTACGCAGATAAAACGGTACCCCTTCCCAACGATTGTTTTCGATCTGCGCTTTGATGGCCACAAACGTTTCGGTATCCGACTGGCCAGCTGCGTCTTCTTCTTCGCCGTAGCCGGGTACTAAGGCGTTATCTACCGAGCCTGAGGTATATTGGCCTCGCACTGTTAACTTGTGCACATTGCTCGCATCAATTGGTTTAAGGCAACGAATAATTTTAAGTTTCTCATCGCGAATATCATCGGCTTTGTTGCGAGCTGGAAACTCCATGGCCACCAAGCAAACCAATTGCAGCAAATGGTTTTGCACCATATCGCGAAGCGCACCGGATTCATTGTAGTACGACCAGCGCCCGCCCGCGCCAACACTCTCGGCAACGGTAATTTGAACGTGATCGATAAAATTACGATGCCAAAGTGGTTCAAAAAAGATATTGGCGAATCTCAGTGCCAATAAATTTTGAACGGTCTCTTTACCAAGATAGTGATCGATTCGATAAATCTGGCTCTCATCGAAGGTCGCGAACAAGGTATCGTTGATCTCATCGAATGACTCGAGTGATTCGCCTAAGGGCTTTTCAACCACTAAGCGAGTGGCTTCGGTAACAATGTTGGCCTCGCCCATTGCTGCGCAAATCGGCGCAAAAATCGAGGGCGGAGTCGACAAGAAAAACACCATGTCTTCCGGGCCCGCCTCTGAATGCAGGCGTCGCATATCATCGGCTGACGTGGCATCGCCATTAAATTGATCGACCCGCTCAAGAAAACTGGCCCACGACGCTTCGTCAACTGATTGTACGTAGTCACTGGACTCTGTCCACTCGCGCATCCGGCTTTTAAATTCATCGACACCAAGTTTGCCACGACCAAAACAAATCACTTTGGTGCAATCGGCAAGCAAATTTTCTCGATGCAAGCTATACAACGCAGGGTACAATTTGCGGAATGCCAAATCGCCTTCGCCGCCAACAATCACAATATTGCATGTCTTTAGCATGACCAGCCTCTGACCGCAGTGCGAGAGCGATTAGTGAGCAAAACGCAAGAAAGTTTCATAATTCTCATATTTATGTAATTTATTTACATATTTTATGTAAACTGATAATTTATTTCAAACCACATTAACCAACATCATCCACAAAAATGGGCGATCACGCTATTTTAATTGCCGATATCGGCGGCACGAATGCACGCTTTGCTTTAGCGACATCCAAAGAAGACGCATTTAGTGGCGCTCAAACCTACAGTGCCGCCGAGTTCGAACAACTTTACGATGCGATTGACCAGTACTTGGCCGCTCAGCATATCGAACAACTCCACGGCATCGTACTCGCCATTGCCGGCCCCATTGCGGATGAAAAAGTCAGCCTTCTTAATAGCTACTGGTCTGCTGATTGCGCCGAACTAAGACAACGTTATCAAGTCGACAATACACAGCTGCTCAACGACTGGGAAGCAATCGCCTACAGCCTAGACAAACTAAGCGATACCGACCTCATCGCTATTGGCGGTAAATGGGCGCGCCAACAAAAAGACAAACAAACCTTCGGCGCGCTTGGTCCGGGCAGTGGTTTAGGCGTAACCGGCTTGATTCGCAACCACAACACAATGGCCCCAATTATCAGCGAAGGCGGTCATGCGGGCTTTGCCCCTCAAAGCGATTTGCAAATAAAGATTCTGTCTTACTTATACGATAAGTATCAGGATCGAATCTCTATTGAACGGCTGCTCTCTGGCCCCGGCCTTGTGAATATTCATGAGGCATTTTGCCATATCAATGGGGTCGAAAACCCGGGGTTAAGCGCGGCCGATATTAGCCAAGCGGCGGTCGACAAGAGTGACAAGCTTTGCCAAGCCAGCCTCGATTTATTCTTTGAAATCTTGGGGCAAACTGCCGGCGATGTCAGCTTAAACTATGGTGCCTACGATGGGATTTTCATTGCCGGTGGAATCTGCCAGCGTTATCCAGAAAAATTAGCAACCAGCCAATTTCGCCAAGGTTTTGAAAATAAGGGGCGACACCACCAACACATGAAAGCGGTGCCGACTTGGTTGATAACACATAAAAATCCCGGCTTGTTAGGCGCCAGTGTTTACGCTCAACGCTGGTTATAAACTTTGTTGTGTACCGGCTAAATCACACAAGCCTCGCAAGACCTGCCGCTACTCATTGATAGCTCTAGAGCTTGGTCGCCATCCGCGTAAACCTTGGTACGCGATATACACGTAGCAAAACAGCGGCACCAAAACAGGAATCAGCAATGCGGCAAAAATCGACACACCATTGTAAGCGCCGAACAATACGCCAACCCAATTAGCGCCCTCGTTGTAAGCAGCCGTTGGCGTATCAGAACTACCATAGAACACTTCAGCAACAATGGGCGTGGTGTAAATCCACATCGCAAACAAAGGCAACCACCAGAAAAACTGAACTAGCGCCAGGCGACGCATCGTCTCGGGCATTAACACAAAGCTGCGACAAGCCTGCATAAAGCCAGAGTTCGACTGCCTGCGCTCTCCTTGATAAGCGCACACGAGTAAGCCACCGATAACCATGGCTCCAATGCTTAGAAGATAAAGCTGATAATCCCAGTCACCTAAGTAAATACTCAGATTCGCAAAGCCTCCACCAATCAACCACGGCACTACTTTAGCCAGACCGAATAGTTGGGTTGCTGAGTTTTGATGCAGTTCTATAACCTCTTGTGCCGCGCAGGGCTCTTCAAAGCTGGCTAATTGCTCTGGGGAATATTCGCGCGTGCTGATGACTGTCCAGCCAACGGCCAAGGCCTCCGCCGCCGCTCCAACATAAAAAGCATAGGGCACCAATCGGGGATCTGCCCCGCTGGCGCGGTATTTGAAACGCCTAGGTATTCTGTAAAAATGAAAGGCAACATCGACGCAATAAAGGCGCCCACGCCAATAAAGACAGTTTGCATTACGAAACCAAGTGGCCGTTGACGACTTGGCAGCATGTCGCCAACAAAAGCTCGAAACGGCTCCATCGTGACATTATAGCGGCGTCCATAATCCACAACATTCCAGCTGCAAACCAAAGCGCAGGTGAATGTGGCATCGCGATTAAAGCAAGCGTCGTTACAACGGCTCCCCAAAAAAATAGGGTCAACGACGGCCCAAACCAGACCATGTCGGATCGCTAAAGAAACCAACCATGGGCTGCACAATCAAGCCTGTCAATGGTGCATCAATAGAGAGTAAGGGGATTGCATCCATTTGCGCGCCCATGGTTTGAAAAATACGGCTGACGTTGGCGTTCTGTAAGGCAAACCCCATCTGGATTCCCAAAAATCCAAAGCACATATTCCATATTTGCCAGAAGTTCAGTTTTGGCTTTTGTCGTTGGCTGCCAGCCGCCGTAGTCGATGTTAGCTGTGAAGTCGTTTGCACAGCACCTCCATTAATTTTTTCACTAGGTTTTAGCATTCACTTATCAGCGTGAGTTGCGCATTTTTTTATGGCTGAGCGAAATGCTATGTCATGACAGTCTAACGAGATAGAAAACAACATACGTATTCATAAGTGAACCAGAAAGCTGCATACGTATTCACACTTTCTGTCGCTCCCCAAAGCGATTTTCAGGCGCTACTATTGGGCCATCAACGATGAGCTTGCGCTAAAAATAAACCGACCCAACTAAATCAGCAATGACTCTAGCCGCCACGCAGACCGCCAAAGCGACCGACGCCCTTTAAGACTATTTTGAATGGTGGCGAGGCGCTGTTGTCTATCAAGTGTACCCACGCAGCTTTAAAGACAGCAATGGGGATGGCATTGGCGACATCAAAGGCATTATTGAAAAAATTGATTACATTGCCAAGCTTGGTGTCGATGCAATTTGGGTATCGCCGTTCTTTCAATCCCCGATGAAAGATTTCGGCTACGACATTAGCGACTACCGAGCGGTCGACCCAATTTTTGGTTCACTACAAGATTTTGACGAATTGATTCTCGCCTCAAAGGGTCGAGATGGATGTCGAACACCGATCGTTTGGGACGCACAAAAACCATTTGGTGACTTCTCAAGGGCTGGCGCTTGGCTACCCCTTGCCAACGAACATTTTAGTAAGTGCGTCAACGCGCAACAACGAGACCCAAACTCGGTCTTGCGGTTCTATCAAACATTTTTGAAATGGCTTGCCAAGCAGATCGCTTTGCGTTGGGGTCAGGTGCGAATGCCAGAATGCAGTAATACGAACATTTTGCTGATAGAGCGGCATATCGATCTTACAGAGCCAAACACGAGTTTAGAGAGAGCAGACAGCAAGAGCGCAAATAGCCAATATTTGTTAGGTGTGTTCAATCTAAGCAACGTCACTCAAAGCACCAAACTCGCAGTGGGCGCAAGAGCCGATAGTTTTGATACAAGGGTAACATCAAGCGAAAATTGCCTGGAACTCGCGCCCGATAGTTTTGCTTATTTCTCCCGAGTTAAAAATTCTACTGAAAGAAAAGTCTGATACTGAAGGATCCGTCTTAACAGGCCAAGGAAGCGCCTTTGCGAACGCGTGTTTTTGATCAATAGGCGGAAAGATAAAAAGCATCCCTGCTAAGCAACACGTCCATTCCACGAAACTGATGAGGCGCCAGTGAAACGTGCACTGGCCCTTAATTTTTTAACGAAACCGACCAGCTAACTGGCGATCGGCAATTCAACTTCAGTACCCAACTCCAACATAGCTAATGACGTATCTAGCATTCGATTAGAAAAGCCCCACTCATTGTCATACCAAGCCAAAATCTTAACCATATCGCCCGCGACTCGGGTCTGAGTCACATCGGCAATACTCGACGCTGGGTTGTGATTGAAGTCGGTAGAAACCAGAGGCAGAGTATTCACTTGAAACACGCCACCTTTTGATCCCGATGCGGCATTAGTCAGTATCTGGTTAACTTCTTCGACACTGGTTTCGCGACCCACATTCACGGTTAAGTCTAGTAGCGACACATTCAAGGTTGGAACTCGAACAGATAAGCCATCAAGCTTGCCGGCTAACTCAGGGACCACCAAACCAATGGCGGCAGCTGCGCCGGTTTTTGAAGGAATCATCGAATGCGCTGCTGCACGAGCACGACGCAAGTCAGTGTGATAAACGTCGTTCAGACGTTGATCATTGGTATATGCATGAACTGTGTTGGCCAAACCTTTCTCAATGCCCAAGTCAGCATGCAAGGCTTGCGCTATCGGGGCTAAACAATTGGTTGTGCAGGATGCATTCGAGACAAACACATCGCTGGCTTTTAGGGTTTCGTCATTGACCCCGTAAACAATTGTGGCGTCTAGATTTTCGCCTGGTGCGGACACCAATACTTTTCTCGCACCGGCTTCCAAGTGCAAGCCGGCTTTTTCGCGTGAGCGAAATAAACCCGTACACTCCAGAACTAAATCGACACCTAAAGAGGCCCAAGGAAGATCAGCCGGATTACGTTCCGCATAAACTTTAATTTCGTCGCCATCGACGAGCAGACTGTTATCTTGAACCTTAACGTCGAAACCAAACTCACCGTGAGCGGTATCGTATTTAAGTAGATGTGCGTTAATCGCGGCCTCGCCCAAATCGTTGATAGCAACGACTTTGAGTTGGTCATGCCCTTCATTTTCGTAAAGAGCCCGCAATACGTTTCGGCCGATTCGACCAAATCCGTTAATGGCAATTTTGTACATAGTGCTCACCCTGTTTCACAGAATCAGATAAGAAATTAAGTTACAAAGCCTTCGATTTACCGTCTTGGGGAATCGAACGCAGGATGTAATAAATACTCTAAAAGAGTAGCATTTCTGTAATTATATTACAATTAAGCACTGATTTTTGTGATTTGGCTGTAAGATTGCTACAAATTGGTTTTTATTTATAGATAGTGCACATAAACCGTTGTTTTCTATGTTGTTTCGGATAGGGGTTTTTAGCCCGCAAATCAGCTATTATTGAAACTTAGTTACAGATTTAGTCATCGCTAATCCGTTTATAAAAGGCCAATATATGCAAGCCAGTATCTCCCTACTGCAACTCATGGCGAGCGATCGCGTGAAACTGAGCAAGTCGGATTTAAAACTCTCTGAACTGGTGCGCGCCGACCCCTCTGCCGTCATTCATAAGTCGATTGCCAGCCTTGCTCGCGAAGCAGAAGTCAGTGAACCCACGGTAAATCGCTTTTGCCACAAATTAGGTTGCGATGGTTACCCAGATTTCAAGCTGCGCCTGGCACAAGAAATATCCTCAAATGGCCGCTTGTTTGGCGAAAACTTAAAGCGCGATGATGACACCTCTAAAGTTATCAGCAAAATTTTGAATGCCATCCAAAGTAGCATGCAAACGCTGGGTTCTTCGATTGCGCCTGACGAACTCAAAGCCGCTGCGGATACTATTGCAAACTGCAAAAGTATTAACTTCTTTGGGATGGGCGCATCGAGCTCAGTTGCGTTGGATGCGCAACATAAATTTTTCCGCTTTGGCATTCCGGTGAGTGCGCACACAGATTACATCAACCAACGCATGATGTGCTCTATGCTCACCAAAGAAGATGTCGCGGTGTTTATCTCCTACACAGGGCGTACCGATGCAATGATCGTCAATGCCAAGCATGCACAAGAATGCGGCGCGACCATCATCGGCATCACCGCCCAAGATTCTGTTTTGGCCAGCCATTGCGATTATGTTCTCAATGCCATCACGGCCGAAGATACTGACCTGTTTACGCCAATGACCTCAAGGATAGTTCATTTGGCCGTTATCGATATGCTGGCAACATCAGTGGCACTCAAGTTGGGCGGCTCGGTGGAAGAGAACATTAAGGCAATCAAAAAGAACTTAGCCGCCACTCGTGTCGACTTGTAGATCATGAGGTAGGCCATGAGGCAAGAGAGGCTAGAAAATATTCGCATTGTGTTAGTGCGAACCTTTCACCCCGGTAACATCGGCAGTGCTGCGCGCTCGATGAAAACAATGGGTTTATCGCAATTGTGCTTGGTATCGCCTAAGCAATTCCCTGACGAAGACGCAACAAAAATGGCTGCCGGAGCCAACGATATTCTTGAGCACTGTTCGGTCGTCGACTCACTAGACCAAGCCCTTTGCGACTGCACCGCGATTGTCGCAACCACCGCCCGCCCAAGAGGCTACGACCTACCCGAATTGTCGGTGACGGATTGTGCTCGCTATTTGCTAGAGCACTCAGCTCACTCACCGGTCGCCTTGATGTTTGGCCCAGAGCGGATGGGCTTACACAATAGCGATCTAAAGCTTGCAAAGCACCGAATCAGTATTCCTGCAAACCCAGCCTACTCCTCTTTAAACTTAGCGGCAGCCGTCCAAACACTTGCCTATGAAATTTTTAAAGCGAGTCAAACAGCACCAACGGTTCCTGAATCAACTGACCCATTGCCCAGCGCCGAAGATATGGCTCGCTTTCACGAGCATCTTGAAACAGTTTTGAGACAAGTCTCGTTTTTGCGCCCGCATGAGGGCGAAACCCTAGACAGGCTGCATGAGTTATTTACTCGCGCCCGTGCCTCAGATGCCGACCTTAGATTATTGAGAGGTATCTTAACGTCGATTCAAAAAACGCTGGCTGGTGAAAAGCGGCCAACGCGTTAACGTTGATAATTCATCTAGCAAACTAGGGCTAATGCATCCAACTTAAGTATCCAACTCAGTTTGCAATATGAAACTGATCTATAAAGCGCCGATGCTCGGGTAGTTTGGCAACCACTTGATTGATGATCGCTTTGATATTGCGGTGATATTCACTTAACTGGCTAGCTTCCATTGCATCCGCCAATGGATGGTAGTCACTCGGAATAATGCCTTGGCCAATCATGACTTGTTGCCAAGCCACATCTAAAAAAAGAGACTCGACAGCCGCATGAACTTTGCCGGTGGTTCGAAATACGTCTATCTTGTGTTGCAAGGAATCAAAAATAGTCATCTCCGCAGAACGCTGCCAAAACTCGAAATCGCCACGCAGGTTTAGATGGCGGCGTTGAACCTTCGCCAACCCCAATAATGCCGAGCTCAGGAGATTCGATGAGCGAGACTTTATACTGAAATTTGGCGTGGGCGAGTAAACAGGCAGCCATCCAGCCAGCAGCGCCGCCTAAAATTTGAATGTGAAACTGATCTGCCTGAGCCATATTGCTGTGGAATGTGAAAATCCGGTCTTTAGCCAAATAGTCTAGCTTTTTAGATGGCTCTGGCGTCTAGAATAGGTATGCATTTCGGACGTGGCGAAATTAGCAGGCATAGTAAATTTCATCTATTTGGATGATAGGTTAATCGCAAATCTATCTGCTACACTAAGGTTTGTTATCTAACTAATTTACGAACCGGGAAACACTTATGAAATCTTTCGCAAAACAAATCATCGTTTTTGCTTTAACCGCGTTGTTCAGTGTTAGCGCATTAGCTGAGAAGCCGACAATGGCGGTTCTTGATTTTCGCAACAACACCGCAGCCTATTGGTGGACTGGCGGCGTTGGTCGCGAGTTAGCTGGGATGCTCACAAACGAGCTGGCCAGCGGCAAGCAGTTTAGAATGATTGAACGCCAAAAACTTTCTTCGCTGATTGGTGAGCAAGATTTAGCTGGCTCAGGCCGAGTAAGTGGCTCTAAAGCTGCCAAAATCGGCAAGCTTGTTGGCGCACAATATTTGGTCACCGCTACCGTTAGCTCGTTTGAAGCCAATGTTAATAACACGGGAGGCGGCGTTTCTTTTCGGGGCGTATCGCTTGGTGGTAAAAGTAAAAAAGCGTACATCGCCGTTGATTTGCGCGTTGTTGATTCAACCACAGGCGAAATTGTAGAAACCCGAACGATTGAAGCGCGCACGGGCGGGCTAGGCTTGAGCGTCGGCATTTCACGAGGCGGCTTTGGTGGTGCGCTCGCTAACGAAAAGAAAACACCTGCCGGTAAAGCCATTCGCGCAGTCGTTGCTGAAATCTCAGGGTACCTAGAATGCTCAATGGTTAAGCAAACCAAAAAGTGTTTGAAGTCTTACGAGAAGAAAGAAGAAAAACGCCGCGCTGGCTTAAGCAAAGGGATTAGCCTCGACTAGTCTAATAGACAATAAACGCCGCAAAGTGATGCGGCGATGTTTGTAAGAAGATCGTTAATAATAAACGGTTGCCTTACAAACAAGCTTAATAGCCCCTGAAAGTCGTCTTCAAAGAATTTTCAGGGGCTTTTTTATGTCTGCCTCACTTTGATTTAGCTTGTCGCAAACTCAGCGCGGCCTATTGACGTACTCGGACCTTTTACACACTGCTTGGCTTTTACTCAGCCCCTCTTGAAATACGAGCGCCGCAAACGCCCCTAGAGCGCTGGCTCGAACTGCCATTGCTGTCGTATTCGGGCCTCATGTTTTGGATCAATGTTGACCTTCGATAGATCGCCATTAATGTGAGGAATGTTCATTACGCGCTTATCCATTATTTTGAACCAAAGCGATGGAAAGTACGCCAGTAAATACATTCCGAAATAGCCAGACGGTAATTCAGGCAAATCCTCAAAGCTGCGCAGGCTTTGGTAGGGCCTCGAAGCATTCGCGTGGTGATCAGAGTGTCGCTCTAACTGGAAAAGCAAAATATTGCTCATTAAATGATTGGCATTCCAGGAGTGATGCGGTTTGCAACGCTCATACTTTCCGTTGGCTTGTTTGGCGCGCAGTAAACCATAATGCTCAATGTAATTTGCGCTGGTAAGTTGCCACCAGCCAAAGATGTTGTGAATCACTAGAAATACTAGTATCGGCCAACCGAATGTGGCTACCAAAGCGCCTTGAAAAACCAAGGTTAAGGAATAAGATTGCAAGATATGGTTGTGCAAACTGAATACTTTATGGCCTCTCTTTTCTAAACGATGAGCCTCTGCCGACCAACCACGCTTAAATGCACCGGGAAGTTCACGTAAAGCAAATCGATAAATCGATTCGCCCATGCGTGAACTCGCCGGGTCTTCAGGTGTAGACACATCTCGGTGGTGACCTAAGTTATGTTCGATGCAAAAGTGTCCATAACCAGTGACGGCCAAAGCGATTCGCGACATCAAGCGCTCCAGCTTGGTATTTTTATGTCCGATCTCATGCGCGGTATTAATACTCGCGCCACTGTATATGCCCATCACAATCGAGAAACCGATAAAGAAGCCAATTGACAACGAGTAATTCGCTAGAAACCAAGCGCCAACAGCAAGTGTTATAAAATGCACTGGCACGCTCAGCATCAACAAGCGCCGATAATAGGGGTCGGCATCAAGCTGAGGAACAAGCTCCTCCGGCGGGTTGGTTCGATCTTGGCCTACGACATAGTCGAGCAAAGGAATTAACACAAAACCTATCCACAAAGGCGCGATCAGCAACCAAGGATTGCCAAGCTCTATGTATGCCCAAATCAGCGCCAAAGGCAACATCGCCCAAAGGATAGACGCGAGCCATAGGTAGCGTTTCTTGTCGGTAAATTCTATGCGCCCTTTTTCAGGATGATCGACTGCGTAGGTTTTCATCGTTCTTTCTCCAAGTTAGGTACACAGCGTATCTCAGCAGGCAGCAGTAACGAATAGCACTATTTGACAAATTTATTGTCATTAATTGCCAGAAATTTTATTCTTGACGTCGATGAGTTATCAAGTTTCCACAACCTATCTCAAGCTGTTTGCTATGGACCCCGAGTTCCAAGCATTACAGGTACAGGCGCCAACGCTGTTTGAGGAACTCGATTTGGAGGCCGATTATTTTTCGGCTGAATTGCTGGAAACCATGTTTACCGAGTTCAACAACCGTGGCTTAGATAGCTGGATTCTCAAATTTGCGCCCTACTATTCCACTGCCTCGCATGGTGCGCTTGGTTTTGCTGCCTTAAGCTCGCCGAGCCTAGGACAGGCTCTAAAGACAATTTGTGAATTTACTCAAATTAGGGCCAGCAACGTGCTGGGCCGTCTAGACGATGATGGTAAGACAACCCGTTTTATCCTTGAAGAGAACATGGCAACATCTTTGGCCCATCGGTGGTTACTAGAGGCTGTGGTTTACACAACGCTGGAGTTGATCAAACAAATTTTAATCCGGCCCTTAGACGAGCGCTTAAGCGTTCAATTTACCTGGCCTGCAACCTCTTATGCCGCAAAACTAGAGGCTTTATACGGCGTACAGTGCAGATACGGTCAAAAGCGAACAGCACTCAGTTTGCCCAGTGAGTGGTGTTCCATAAACGCGCCTATGGGCGACCAAAAAACCTACCAAAGTAATGTGCAAAAATGTCGTGAATTGATGCTATCAATCGAACAACAGCACAACCCAGTGATACACTTAAAAAATACACTGGCCCACTATTTTGGCGGGCGCTTAGCCGGCGAGCACACCGCAGAGCACTGTCCAAGCTTGGCTCTAGTGGCCGCGAGCCTCAATCGCTCTGAGCGTACTTTGGCTCGCCAACTCGAACAGCAACAAAGCAGCTACAAACAAGAGCTGACATTGGCACGCCAAACCATGGCCAAGCACTTACTCAGCGAATCCCACCTCAAGGTTGCGGATATTGCTGACGTTCTGGCCTATAAAGACACTGCCAACTTTGTTAGAGCTTTTAAAACATGGTTTGATATGCCCCCCTCTCAATGGAGACGACACCAATATGACAAACGCAGTATTTGAACTCGATACCGACAAACTGGCTGACTACTTAAACCAACATATAGATTCGTTCAAAGGCCCGGTAAGTGCCACTAAGTTTTCAGGCGGGCAATCTAACCCGACCTTTCTGCTGGAAACGCCCACGCAGAAATACGTGCTGCGGCGACAGCCACCAGGCAAGTTACTCAAAGGCGCGCATGCGGTCGATCGAGAATTTCAAGTTATGTCGGCGCTGGCGGATAGCAATGTACCCGTAGCGGCTGCGCTGCATTTATGCACTGACAGCGACGTCATTGGCAGCCTATTTTACGTGATGGAATTCAAAGATGGCCGTGTACTTTGGGACCCAGCCTTACCTGATTGTAAGCCTCAAGAGCGCGCCGACATTTATAAGGAGATGAACCGAGTTCTAAGCGAACTGCATAAGGTTAATATCGATGACGTTGGGCTAAGCGAGTATGGCTTGCGTACAGATTACTTTGCCCGCCAGATACATACATGGTCGAAGAATTACAAAGCCGCCGAAATTGATCCGATTGACGACATGGATTTTCTGATTGAATGGCTACCAGAAAATACGCCCGAAGAAGATGGCAAATTCTCGATTACGCATGGCGACTATCGTTTGGATAATCTAATGTTTGATAAACATCAAAACCACGTTGTCGCAGTATTGGATTGGGAACTGTCAACCATTGGCCATCCTTACGCCGATCTGGCCTATCAATGCATGCTCTATCACACTCCGGGAGGTGAAGGCTTACCCGGGTTAGCGCATGTCGACATCAAAGAACTGGGTATTCCCACCGAGCAAGAATACGTGCAAATGTATTGCGAACGCATGGGCATCGATTCAATACCGAATTGGAATTTTTACTTAAGCTTTAGCTTGTTTCGTATTGCGTCGATCTGCCAAGGCGTCGTCAAACGCGCCCAACTCGGCAATGCCAGCAATGAAAAAGCAGGCAGCTATGGCCATCTTGTCGGCTTGTTTGCCGGTATTGCTAAAAAGCTGGCTCAATCGTAATTTCTAAAACTCTTACTGATAAACAAGGCATCCTCGTGAACCCACTCTTCGCTCCCTTCTCCTTAGGCAATCTGGAACTCAATAATCGGGTTGTCATGGCACCGATGACCCGCAGCATGTCCCCCGGCAATGTGCCCAACGAGGCTGTTATCGATTATTATCGACGACGCGCTCAAGGTGGCACAGGCTTAATTCTTACCGAAGGAACTTGCGTTGGTCATAAGGCCGCCAGCGGCTACCCCAACGTACCGTTCTTTGCTGGCGATCAAGCGCTCGCGGGATGGCAGAAGGTCGTCGACGCGGTACACGAACAAGGCGGCAAAATCGCGCCTCAGCTGTGGCATGTCGGTGCTGCACGACGCCCTGGTGTAGAACCCGGCGGTGACCTTCCAGGCTATAGCCCATCAGGCATGTTTATGCCGGGCAAAGTGGTTGGCCACGAGGTTACTCTCGACGACATCGCCGAGATTCAGCAAGCCTACATTGATGCGGCCGTGGCCGCTGAGCGTATTGGCTGTGATGCCATTGAACTGCATGGTGCGCATGGTTATTTAATTGATCAATTTTTTTGGCCCGGCACCAATCAACGAGATGACCATTATGGTGGCTCACTCGAAAATCGACTGCGGTTTGCTTGTGAAATCATTGCGGGCATTCGCGCTGAAATCAGCCCCGACTTCCCTTTGATTCTGCGTTTTTCACAATGGAAGCAACAAAACTACTCAGCACGCCTGTGCGATAACCCAGACGAACTGCAAGCCTTCGTAGAGCCTCTTGCAGCAGCAGGCGTGGACATTTTTCATTGTTCAACAAGGCGATTTTGGGAACCTGAATTTGAAGGCAGCGATCTAAACCTGGCCGGTTGGACAAAAAAACTAAGCGGCAAACCGACCATCACCGTTGGCAGTGTTAGCTTAACTGCTGACTTTCTACCCGAGGCCGGCGAAACCGATTTCAAAAACGCTGGAATCGCCAGCTTAGACGAGTTGTTGCGTCGTCTAGATAATCAAGAATTTGATTTGGTGGCCGTGGGGCGCGCCTTAATCGCTAACCCCGACTGGGCCAATAAAGTGATCTCGGGCAATCAGAAAAACCTTAAAGACTACGATAAAGAGATGCTCAAAAAACTGATCTAACAGTTTTGAGGGATTGCGATCTCATTTCAGAAGCCGTTTGCACCACCGTTTTAGCCAAGCTCGAAAACTAGACTTTTGACCACTATTTTTAGAAACGTGCTTCTAGTTTGACGCTCTTTTACCGTTATAGTAGACACATTAGGCTAAAATGATCGCTATGAAACGAGTTGTATTTAACCGCAAAGGCGGCGTTGGGAAATCCACCGTTACCTGCAATCTGGCCGCAATCGCTGCCGCGCAAGGCAAAAAGGTTTTGGTCGTCGACCTAGACCCTCAGGCAAACACCACTAGCTACCTTGGTCATAATGGTAAAGACAATGTGGTTGGCATTGCCGAATTTATGGAGTCCACGGTGAGTCGCAATTATCGAGACTTCACCTCAGAAGACTACATTCGCCCTACCCCCTTTGAGAACTTATCGCTCATTTCAGCAAGCTACAGCCTTGTTGATTTAGAAGCCAAGCTAGAGGCTAAGCATAAAATCTATAAGCTACGTGACTTTCTTGGCAATCTTCATGTTGAGTTTGATGAGATTTTTATCGACACGCCACCAGCGCTCAATTTTTTTACCCTCTCGGCCCTAATTGCAGCTGACCGTTGCATATTGCCTTACGATTGTGATGTATTCGCACGTGACGCGATGATTGACTTAATGGAAGAACTTGAAGAGATCATTGAAGATCACAACCCCGAATTAGAAATCGAAGGCGTCGTGGTAAATCAATTCCAGTCACGCGCCAAACTTCCGCAAATAGCGGTAGAAGAACTGAAAAAGGCCAAGTTCAAATTGCTTAAGCCTTTTATATCAAGCTCAGTCAAAGTAAAAGAATCGCACGCTCAACAAAAACCACTGATTCATTTAGATGCCCGCCACAAGGTAACTCAAGAATTTGTGGATTTGTACAAAACAATAAGCCGAAAAAAACGCGCTAAATAACGATTACGTTCATAAGAGGTTTCTCGATTAGTTTTTTTTCGTAGAGCCGCTTCATTGAATCGAAAAACAACAGACATCATCGCCCGCAGTAGCAGCCTTGCGGAGTACGACCGACACGGTTGGCTCTGACATCGCAATAAGGGCGAGAGGACAAACGAGTGATATTAAGTATGACGAAAGCTCTCGAGCGTAAAATGGCCGACGCCGAAAACTATGCGCAGTGGTTAGACGCGGCAGCAGCCCATGACGAACGTTCCGGCGCAGAACGCTGGAAACACATTGAACGCAGTCGACGCTACGACTACGCGTCAATACGTCGTCGCCTCGATGCTATTCAAGTTATGCGCCGCGCCAACGATAATCACGGCTTATTGTTCACACTCAACGAAGGCATTCACGGCAACCTCGGCGGCATGGGCTCGTTTAGTCTATACCAACGCGCCAAACTAGGTACCAAGCAGTTGGTTGTTGACTACGTCAACGAAGTAACCTCGGCGCTCGAGCATCTTTCAAAACCTCGAGTCAAAGGCGTGAGTTTTGAAGAGAAACTGGATTTTTTCCATCGCGCGCAACTGTGTTTTGGGCAATCAGCATTAATGTTCAGCGGCTCTGGCACGTTTTTGTTTTTCCACGTAGGCGTTTTGAAAGCCCTGTGGGAACAAGACCTAGTGCCCGATGTTATCTCTGGCTCAAGCGGCGGTGCTTTGATTGCAGGCGTGGCAGGCTCGCGCCCCAAAGAAGCCATGGGCGAAATCTTTGAACCCGACTTTCTGCACTTTGAAGACGACATTAAGGCCATTATCAAAAACTTGGCGCCGGGCAAAAAGCGCAATATGCGCAAGAATGATTTGGTGCGAATCATAGAACGCATTATTCCCGACGTGACCTTTGCCGAAGCGTATGAAATTTCTGGGCTCAAAATTAACATCTCAGTTGCGCCTCATGAGCGATATCAAAAATCACGCTTACTCAACGCAATCACATCACCAAATGTCATGCTGCGCGAAGCGGTATTGGCAAGCTGCTGTATTCCCGGCGTCTTTCCTCCAGTTTCACTGGCCGCAAAGAATGTAAAGAACGAACGTGTGCCCTATCTGCCCTCGCGCAAATGGGTTGACGGTTCGATTAGCGACGACGTGCCAATGAAACGTTTATCGCGGCTTTACGCCGTAAATCACTTTATTGTCTCGCAAACTAACCCCTTAGCACTGCCCTTTTTGAGTGCGGAAAAAAACGCCGGCGTCGTGTCTACTCTTAGTCGTACCGCCTTACGCACTATGAGTGATTGGGGTTTGGTGGCAACCGACCTCGTGCAGAAGAAATTGTCAGACGAATCTTACTTGAGGCGCTGGATGTCTGGCTATGCCTCGTTAGTCTCGCAGACCTACACTGGCGACATCAACATCTTACCGACTCAACGCTTTTTAAGCCCAACCAAGATTTTGGCTGCGCTATCGATAGACGAGGTCTTCGAGATGATCAACGAGGGCGAGCGAGCAACATGGCCCGCCATTGAACGCATCCGCATTCAAACGCAAATAAGTCGTAAGCTAAACCGCATCGTAGACGATCTCGAATTCAGCAATCGACGCCACCGAATTAAGAAGAAATCGGATTCGAAAGCGAAATTAGTGCCGCTAAAAAAGGCCCAATAAGCGTTGCCTTAAACACCAATCAAATCTAAGGCCTTCAACCTTAGAGGTCACTTTGTAGTAGTCTTTAGCTATTCTAGTCTCGACTAAGCCTACAACTTGACCATCCATAATTTCTTTACCGCTTTTATTCAAGTTGGGATTCCTGTTTTCCTAATTTCTTGGTGGTGCTTCTCGACCTTGCACCAAAAGGGGTATTTAGATGTGTCAGCCTCACGTAAAGAATCTGAAAAGCAAATTGCCGACCTTCGTAAGCGCAGTAAAAAGAATGGCGACAAGGCTCTTAGTAACAAAGCTCTGGGCGATATCTTAACCGCGAAGTGGATGACTTTTGGCGGTAGTTTTTACAGCATTGTTGCTTTATGGACATTCTTGGTAATTGAGGTCCAAGAGGCCTTGCAATTTATAGCAACCTTGCCCGAATTTATTCAAACCAATAAGAGTGGTGTTTTCGATCTGGCGATCATGTTCATTGTGAATCAGGCACAAACGTTTGGCCAGGCATTCGCTTGGGTAGTGTATTGGGGCGACGATCACCACTTCAGTCCAGCTCATCTCATTGTTGCCTACATCGCTTACTTGGCAGGGCTTAAGCTGGCTGCAATTAAGAGCTTGAATCCCACTGAATAAATTCGCTCATTGATTGCGCGAGTAAACATTCCTATCTATTTATCCAATTGAGCTGCCCATTGATCGGCCCAATTGTGTAGCGGTAATAGCAATTTCGCTAGCGATATCCCATGCTCAGATAAGGCATAACCGTTTTCACTTTTCAGTACTAAATCCAAGCCACGCAAGGTCTGCAAGCGCTTATTCAGAATGGTTGGCGATAAGGAATCGCAGCGCGATTGGAGTTCTCTAAAGGTCGCTGCTTGGTGTGACAGCTCCCATAGAATTCTTAATACCCAACGCTGACCCAGCGTATCCAGTAAGGCCATAATAGGTCGGCCGCTGTTTGAGCCGCGAACTGGCTGGCCTGGTTTTGTTGTCATTTTTATATTTTTCCGCTTTGCTTTTTGCTACATATTATGTAGCATTTGTTTATTCACTACACAATATGTAGCACTTTGGAGTAATCATGACAAACACTTTAGCGCCAATAAAAGAACCCTTCCCTGATCACATAAAAGAAATATTAGAGAACTATCCTCAAGCAAATGGCTACCTACTAAGCTTGTTTCGAACCTTCGCAAACAGCACTCGCTTCCTAAGCAAAGGCGTGCCTAATCTACTCGACAAAGAAAGCCCGCTGCCAATGCGAATCCGAGAATTGGTGATTCTACGCACTACCGCAAACAACAATTGCCACTATGAATGGGGCGTACATGTGGCCTATTTTGCGCATCATGTTGGCTTAGACGATGAGCAAGTTGCCAGCACATGGCAAAAGATCACTCAAACCGATTGGAACGAACAGGAACGAGTAATACTAGAAGCCGTGGATCAACTTTGCACCACGGGAAGCTTAGATGAGACGACGCGAACACATTTTCAAAATCATTGGAACGCTGAGCAACAACTCGAAATTATGGCCCTAGTAGGTACGTATCACACGATTAGTTTTGTCGCGAACGTCGCACAATTGCCTCGCGAGCCTTTTGCGACGTCACCGAGAGACCTATAAAATCGTTGCAGAGTTGTTGTAGAGGAGTTGTTGTAGAGGAGGAGTTGCTCTAGGACTCAAGCTAAATAAACCCAGCGATTTGCTTTTACTAACAACTTTGTCTTGCTACCAACCAGAATTACGATCGAACTTACTAGCAAAAGTGGAGTTTACCTTTGATAAAAAAGTTTGAGCTTTATCGGTGCTGCGAATGCCATTATTCAAAATGCTTTCGAGCAAGGAAACCACCGACTTGGCTTGCTCTTCACTGAATTCGTCAAGGGCCGATTCAATGATTTTTTCTGGTTTTGCCAAGGCTTCCTCACCATCGCCCAAGAGATAGGAACTCGACATTAATAGGTCACTTGCTTGCTTTTGATCTCTGCCGAGCTGCTCCTGAAAAAGCTCAAGTAAACGGTTTTTGTCTTCGCGACTAATTTCACCGTCTATTTTAGCCATGGCAGTGCACAATAGGCATGCAACCTCAAGCGGTTGCTTGAGCTGAAAAATTGGGTTGCCTTTATACTGCTTGCGCCAATTTCGACGTCGACGCCAAGCAAATGGATTTAGCCAACCAATATCGATTCCCGCATCAGATAGGCGATTCAACAACACAAGAATCGTAACGACGACGCCGAGAAAACCCAAAATAATGTGCATAGCCTAGTCCCTATTTTGTCAAATTATTCACTCCGGCTAAGGAACTCATTACTTCTTTCGCAGTTTCTTACCGATTTCTTCAACGCGTTCTGCAGCTTCACGCAAACGATCAGGAATATCCATAAAGGTCGACATGCCACCACCGAAACGATTACGGAATTGTTCAACACGATCTTCTAAACTTTCTCGGCTGCGATCTACGGCGTCGTCTAAATCGGTTTGAATTTGCTTACCTCGATTGACTAATTCCGAAAATACTTTCTGGCCTTCGGCGTTGATCTCGTCAATACGATCTTGAATGTTGTCGTATCGATCAGACAGTTCTTCATAAGTGCGTGAATATGCACCTAAACCAGCCAACCAGATGTTCTTAGCCATCGCTTCGGCTTTATCACCGCTCAAGCCTTTGAGGTTTTCTTGCAACATATCTTGCAATTGCTCAATGCGATTCTCGACCGCGGCAGCGCTTGAGGCTTGCGCTTTCGAGGCCTTAGCTTTTACGCTCTTGGCTTTCTTGGCGACCTTTTTTGCTACTTTTTTAGTGGCTTTTTTGGCGGCAGGCTTCACAGCGGCCTTTTTAGCAACCTTCTTAGTGGCTTTTTTGCTTACAGATTTTTTAGCTACCGTTTTTTTGGTGGTGGCTTTTTTGGCTACTTTTTTAGCCGCTTTCTTGGTGACTTTTTTTGTTACTTTTTTGGCCGCTTTCTTCGCAGTTGTTTTCTTAGCTGCTTTCTTGCGTGCTGGTTTTTTGGCTTCCTCTGGCATGGGGCACCTCTGTGCGATTTAGGTTAGGCGTTTAAGTGCTCATCCAAAGCACGATTCATTTCTTTCTCAAGTTGAGGCGCGAATTTTCTGGCCATAATACCGAGTTTAACATCGACATTTAGCTCGCCCTCTTTTGGCTCTACTACGGCGTTTACACCAGCCGTGTGTTTGTAACGGTAACTGGCACCGTCTGGAGCATAGCTGCCTCCAAATTTTGCCACTAATTTCTCTAATAATTGCTGAGCTAGGTCATTGCATTCGCTTTGATCTAGATCAACTTGACGACAGACGTTTAACTTACTCACTGTGGGCTCTCATAAAAAAGGTAAGAAATGTAAATACAAATGTTCTTCAATGGTGGCTCCGGATTGCGCGTCACCGAGCAAATCATCAAAAGCCCCAAAGTTGATTAAGGTATAGAGCAAATTGCCAGCCAGCATCTTAGAAGCATTGGAAGAATCCGTCACCTTTGAGGTGTCCATCACGAGCTTGACCAAACTGGTAATGGTTTGCATTAATAAATTCATTAACTTGGCCAAGGAAGCGCGCAAACTTGGGTAGCGCTCATTAATACCGAGTAAGTCTTGGCTAATGAATCGAAACTGCTGCAGCACATCGGACACTACCGCGAGGCTTGCGAGTGTTTCTTTTGCATCACCTTTGGCTTGCTTGGTAATCTCTTGCAAGCTAACCAAAACGCGGGCGTGATACTGCGCATACAGTTCTTCGACAACTTGCTCTTTACCCTTAAAGTGATAATACAAATTACCGGGGCTGATGTTCATTTCATTGGCGAGATCAACACTGGTGACATTGCTTTCACCGCGCTCGTTGAGTAGCACTAAGGCTACATCCAATATCAGTTCTCGTGTGCTCATCTTGGCCATACAAGCAGTGTAGCAAGAGAAGCCGAACAATGGGAAGTGTGACGCATACCAGCTGACCGACTACTGCAAAAAAAAGCCCCGGCCAATGTGGTTAGTGGCCGAGGCTTGGTCTTAGGCCGAGGAGGCCTAAGTACGTTCAGCGATACTATCGATTCAACTGTAACGTAGATCAGCAGGGTTGGTTACGCTGATTTTTTCAGGTCTTTACTTAAAGACTCTAGGCGTTGAGACAAGCCTTGCAAGCGAGCTGACAAGTCAACTTTGGTGCTTAGCTTGGTCAAACGAGTTTTGGCAACTTCAATTTGCTCTTCAACGTTAGCCCGGCTCTCTTTCAATCGAGTTTCGGCTTCGTCTTGAACTTTCTCGCCGCGAGCAACCAAGTCTTCAACAAACTCAACACTGTCTTCGTTGAACTTGGCAACGCGCGCTTTGATGTCGTCGTTGGCTTTTTCAGCACGAGTAGTGACTTCGTCGTAAGTGCGGCCGATTGCGCCTAGGTAGGCCAACCATGCTTGACGAGCAACACCGCGAGCGTTGTCTACGTTCTTAGATACTTTGGCAAATACAGTTTCAGCAGCGGTTTCAACTGCATCTTCAACCGCGTCTACGGCTTCAACGATTTCTTTCTTTGCTTTCGTTACGTCTTTCTTCACTGCTTTAGTTGATACTTTTTTAGCAGGAGCTTTAGTTGATACTTTTTTAGTTGCCATGATTGGCCTCCGAATAAAGTTGGTGTTCGATTTCGATGAGGCGTACTTTACGCATCCTGTTTAGAAATCGCCCCCTAATTAGAAAATCCTTTCTAAAGGCGCGCCAACATTGGCTTGATCAGCTTATTCGCCAAGCAAGGTTTTCTTAGCTTGATTGATTTGCTTGGCTAATGCGTCAGAACCGCCTCGATCTGGATGCAGCTTTTGCATTAGTTTTTTGTGTGCAAGTCTGATTTCATCTGGCGAAGCATCAATCGTCAAACCAAGAATATCGGCGGCTTGCTCGCGGGTCATCGCCTCACTGCTTGACGCCGGAGGCGATGCTTGTTCTGTTTGACCAAAGGCTTTCTTGATAATAGGGATGTATTGCGCGAATTGCGCTACTCGGGCCATGAGTGCCAACAAGGCGGCAAGAAGCCCCATTAACCACGGAGCGCGACCCATCAATACCAGAATGAGAATCGCGGCAGCAGCGCCATAAAGCACCGCTTTTTTTAGAAAACTCGCGCGTTGGGCCTCAGGCAAAGACTTCCAGCGTTTTAAACTGAACAAAACAGCGGCGATGAACCCAACAAGTAATAGCGAATAAAGCATGAGAAAAATGCAGCTCTGGTACGTATTGCTATAATAGGTGGATAACGACGGCTTGCATAGCGAGCTGTCGACCACCGTGGTTTAATCGTATCCAGAAGCTCAATTGATAAACCTCTACAGGAAACCTAAGGCCGAATAACATAATGACAACTCCTCTCGTTCAAGACTTGTGCGATTTTCTCGCGACTTCCCCAACGCCTTTTCATGCCACATGCAACCTACTAACGGCTTTTACCGATGCAGGTTTTACCAAGCTCGATGAAAAAGAGTCTTGGAAAATTCAAGCAAATAGCGCTTATGTCATTACACGCAATGACTCATCCATTGTCGCATTTCGAAGTGGCGCAGACCTGAACGCCGGCATTCAAATGCTGGGCGCGCATACTGACAGCCCTTGTTTACGGATCAAGCCGAATGCTGAGATTCACTCTCAAGGCTACGCGCAACTCGGGGTTGAGGTGTACGGTGGTGCGCTTTTGCATCCGTGGTTAGATCGAGACTTATCTATCGCCGGGCGAGTGAGTGGCGTCGACGACAAAGGCGAGTTATTCAACGAGCTTATTGACTTCAAAGAACCCATCGCCATTATTCCAAATTTAGCGATCCATTTAGATCGTGAAGCCAATAGCAAGCGGGCAATTAACCCGCAGCGTCATCTGCCTTTGATTATTGGCCAAATGCAGGCGTTCGATTTTAAAGCTTTGGTTGCCGAACAATGTAAGACCTCGGTCAAGCAGGTTTTAGATTACGAGCTATCGTGTTACGACGTGCAGGCTCCCCAAGTCACCGGGCTCAACAAAGACTTTTTGTGCTCAGCTCGACTGGACAATTTACTAAGCACCTATCTCGCTGCGCGCGCGCTTCTGGACTCAGATCAGGACAAGGCCAGCTTATTTGTTGCCAATGATCATGAAGAAGTCGGCTCCGCTTCGGCCTGCGGTGCACAAGGGCCGTTTTTAAAATCGGTGCTGGAGCGACTTACTCATTCGGCACCAGAGTTAACGCAATTGATTTCGCGTTCTATGATGCTTTCTTGCGATAACGCGCATGGCATACACCCTAATTATGCCGATAAGCACGATGCCAACCATGGGCCAATTTTAAACCAAGGCCCGGTCATCAAAATCAACAATAATCAGCGTTATGCTACCAATAGCGTGACGTCGGCAAAATTTCAGCACTTGTGTGAGCAGGCTAACATCCCGGTACAACAATTTGTAACGCGCAGTGACATGGCGTGTGGCAGTACAATAGGCCCGATCACTGCTAGCGAATTGGGCATCGATACCTTAGACATAGGTGCACCGCAATGGGCTATGCACTCTATCCGTGAGACCGCGGGCACTAAAGACTGCGACTATTTGTATCGAGCCTGCCTGGCTTTTCTGGCGGCTTGAAACCTTTGGATGCGCACTTTGGTGTAAACTAAGCGGCTATTTATCGGCGAGGCCAACATGCAAGACACTCTTATCGACCAAGGACTGAATCTAATGCTTTATGGCATGGGTACCGTCTTCGTCTTTTTAACCTTATTGGTATTTGCTACCACTTTGATGTCTCGCTTGGTTACTCGCTGGGCTCCAGAGCCGAGTAAAAACGAAACGCCGGTCCTGGCTGACGCTAGCCCTTCCGGCAATGTGAATGCCACGACCTTGCAAGTCATTAAAAAGGCCATTGCTGCTCACCGCAAAAAACGCGGCTAGTTCGCTGCTTTTTATCTATTGCCGTCGCCTGTTGTTGAATCACCTCCCCCTATCTCAATTCTAGTAAATAACTATGCCAACTAAACTGGGTATTACCGAAGTCGTTCTACGCGACGCGCATCAATCTTTACTCGCTACGCGTATGCGCATTGACGACATGCTGCCGATTGCTGAAAAACTCGATGCCATTGGGTTTTGGTCTATGGAGTCGTGGGGCGGCGCAACCTTTGATTCGTGCATTCGCTTCTTAGGCGAAGACCCCTGGGATCGCATTCGAGAAATCAAAAAAGTCATGCCCAATACCCCGCAACAAATGCTGTTTCGTGGGCAGAACATCCTAGGCTACCGACATTACGCCGACGATGTAGTCGACAAATTTGTTGAGCGCTGCGCCGTCAATGGCATCGATGTATTTCGTGTGTTCGATGCCATGAACGACATGCGTAATATCACCACGGCCTTGAAAGCCGTAAACAAAGTGGGTAAACACGCTCAAGGTACTCTCTCGTATACCGTCAGCCCAGTTCACAATACCCAACTCTGGTTGGACATGGCAAAGGCACTTGAAGACGCAGGCGCGGACTCAATCTGCATAAAAGACATGGCGGGCTTGCTCAAGCCCTATGTAGGTTACGAGCTGGTCACTGAGTTAAAGAAGTGTGTTGATATTCCAATTCAATTGCACGCTCATGCCACCACCGGATTAAGTACCGCAACGATTACCAAATGCGTGGAAGCAGGCATCGACAACGTCGACACCTCGATCTCATCCATGTCGATGACCTACGGCCACTCTGCCACCGAATCGGTGGTGTCTATTTTTGAAGACGGCGACCGAGATACCGGTTTAGACATTGCCAAGCTTGAAGAAATCGCTGCCTATTTTCGTAATGTACGAAAAAAGTACGCCCAATTTGAAGGCTCACTTAAAGGCGTAGATTCGCGCATATTGGTCGCTCAGGTACCCGGTGGCATGCTCACTAATATGGAGAATCAGTTACGCCAACAAGGCGCTGAAGATAAACTCGACGAGGTCTTAGCTGAAATCCCACGCGTACGCGAAGACCTTGGTTTCATACCCTTAGTAACGCCAACATCGCAAATTGTGGGCACTCAATCGGTGATTAATGTCTTGATGGGCGAGCGCTACAAGAACATCGCCAAAGAAACGGCAGGCGTGTTGCGTGGCGAATATGGTGCTACCCCCGCACCGGTCAACAAAGACGTTCAATCTCGGGTTCTAGAAGACGGAGAACAAGCCATTACCTGCCGCCCAGCCGATTTACTCGACAATGAAATGGCCGCGCTCAGCAAAGAGTTCGACAATCTGGTAAGCGAACATGGCCTAACAACCAAGCAAGGCGACGATTATATTGATGACGTTTTGACTTACGCCTTGTTCCCGCAGGTTGGTTTGAACTTCGTCAAGAATCGTGACAATCCAAGCGCTTTTGAGCCAGCACCAAGCGGTAAAATTAGCAGCGCGCCAACCACCGACGCTGGCGAAGAAATTTACACTGTCGAGGTTGATGGAAAAGAATACACGGTGACAGTTAATGAAGGCGGTGATATCACTGGCATCAAATCACCCCTTGGCGTGTCTGGAGTTGGCGCTTCTGGGGCAAGCGGAGCCACTTCCTCCGCGCCCGTTGCCAGTGGTGGCGAACCTGTCGCGGCGCCCTTGGCAGGCAACGTAATAAAAGTTGCTGTAAAACCCGGCCAAATGATCAAGGCCGGAGATACCGTATTGATTCTCGAAGCCATGAAAATGGAAACCAATGTTTCAGCGCCCAAAGATGGTCAAATCACCAGCATCGATGTTAGTGAAGGCGATGCGGTGACCACTGGCGACACCTTGCTCAACATTGCTTAGGCCGCTCCTATGGAAAATCTAACAAATCTTTGGTTATCATCTGGGTTGGCGCAATTGCAATTTGGTCAATTAGTCATGATGCTGGTTGGCTTGGGCTTATTGTTCTTAGCCATCCGCAAGGGTTTTGAACCTCTTCTATTGGTTCCAATCGGCTTCGGTACAATTTTGGTTAACATCCCCGGCGCCGGGTTTGATCTGGCACCCGTGTACGACCAATTCGGCCACTTGGAGAGCCCCGGCGGTTTGCTGTACTACATTTATCACATTGGTATCGAAACCGGCCTATTCCCGTTATTGATATTTATGGGCGTCGGCGCAATGACCGATTTTGGCCCACTGCTGGCGAATCCGCGAACACTACTGCTTGGCGCAGCAGCTCAGGTTGGCATCTTTTCAACTGTGCTTGGCGCGGTGGCTCTAGGCCACTTTGGTATTTTGGATTTTAGTATCCGCGATGCGGCTTCCATTGGCATTATTGGCGGCGCCGACGGGCCCACTGCGATATTTGTTACCAGTAAATTGTCGCCTGAGCTACTTGGTGCCGTGGCCGTGGCCGCCTATTCGTATATGGCTTTGGTTCCAATCATTCAGCCACCGATTATGCGCGCCTTTACCACGCAAGCCGAGCGCGAAATTAAAATGGAGCAACTGCGCCCGGTGTCGCAATCTGAGAAAATTGTATTCCCCTTAACCTTATTAATATTAGTCGCGTTTTTACTCCCAGATGCCGCCCCGCTTTTGGGCATGTTTTGCTTTGGTAACTTGATGAAAGAATGCGGCGTAGTTAATCGGCTCAGTGACACCACGCAAAACGCCTTGATCAATATTGTCACCATCTTTTTAGGTTTAGGTGTCGGCTCCAAAATGAGTGCCGAAAAATTCTTGAATGTCGAAACCTTGGGCATTCTTGGTCTTGGGGCCGTAGCGTTTTGCATAGGCACAGCAGCCGGAGTTTTAATGGCTAAATTGCTGAATCGCTTTTCGTCCACGCAGATCAATCCTTTGATCGGCGCGGCAGGCGTATCGGCCGTTCCCATGGCTGCGCGCGTTGCCAACAAAGTTGGCCTTGAAGCAAACCCGCAAAACTTTTTATTAATGCATGCCATGGGCCCCAATGTCGCTGGCGTGATCGGTTCAGCCGTCGCGGCTGGGGTCATGATCAACCTCGTGGCTGGCTTTTAGCCGCAGGCAATCTCGTCAACCGTATTTCCTGTTTTTGAGCTTAAACAATGATTTATTCACTCGGCGACAAACAACCCAAAATCGCAGACAGCGCCTATGTTGTAGACTCGGCTCAGCTTATCGGTAATGTTATTTTAAAAGCACATAGCAGCGTTTGGTTTAACGCCGTGCTGCGGGCCGATAACGACTTGATCGAAATTGGTGAAGGCAGCAATGTGCAAGACGGCAGCGTATTACACGTAGATCCGGGCTGCCCATTGCGCATCGCCGAAGACGTCACGATCGGCCACAATGTCACCTTGCACGGCTGTCATATCGGCCGTGGCAGCTTGATTGGGATCAACTCGGTGGTACTCAATAACGCCAAGATCGGCGAGTATTGCGTCATTGGTGCAAACAGCTTAGTCACCGAGAATATGGACATTCCCAATGGATCACTGGTGATGGGCTCGCCAGCTAAAGTTGTGCAAACTCTGGATGAGACGACGCACAAGCAATTGTTACAAGGTGCCAAGCATTACGTCGAAAAGGCGAGCGACTACCGAACAAACTTAAAGCCCATTTAGAGCGGCTGATTACGTCACGTCTTGGCGGCTTTTTACAGTCGTTTATTTATCTTGGCTTTTAGGCAAGGGAGGGTCTTTTCGTCGCTGCTTCCTTTTTTGCCCGATCCTTTTTTGTCTCTTCTCGTTTTACTCCTTCTCCTTCTTTGTATTTCCTTCTAATTCTTACCAAAGCGGTTTCGCAAGGCTTAGTACTTCTCTTGTTTGTGCTCAGTTTATGGACAGTTATCAATATTTCGAAAAATGGTTATCTAAATATTCAATCGATATCGAATAAACAATTAATTTTTTAGGTGTATAGTTTAGTCGGATATAAACACCCTTGCTATCGAGGACTCAATCATGCTAAGAAAACTCCTACCGCTTGTTGCCTCTGCGGCCATTGTTTTGGCCGCCTCATTAGGCTCAACAATCACCCTTGCCGACACACGCGCCAAAACCAATCAGTTTTGGTGGCCGCAAAAACTCGACCTAAAAGCGCTGCGCCAACATGACCCTGCCTCAAACCCTTATGGCGAAGACTTTGACTATGCGACTGAATTTGCCAGCTTGGATTTAGACGCCGTTAAAGCGGATCTCGCCGCGCTCATGACCGACTCACAAGATTGGTGGCCAGCCGATTACGGCCACTATGGCCCATTTTTTATCCGCATGGCTTGGCATGCTGCTGGCACCTATCGAGTGCACGATGGTCGAGGTGGCGCTGCTGGCGGCCAATTGCGTTTGGAACCACTTAATAGCTGGCCAGACAATGCCAACCTAGATAAGGCTCGGCGTTTGCTATGGCCGATTAAAGCCAAATACGGGCGTAAACTCTCATGGGCCGATTTATTTGTCTTAACCGGCAATGTTGCACTGGAATCAATGGGTTTTAAAACCTTTGGCTATGCTGGTGGTCGCGAAGACGACTACGAACCCGATTTAGTTTACTGGGGGCCTGAGAAAGAATTCTTGGCTCGTGAGCGGTTTGGTAAAGACGGAAAATTACAACGCCCGCTTGGCGCCTCACGCATGGGTTTGATTTACGTTAACCCCGAAGGCCCAAACAGCAATCACAATCCCCTGGACGCCGCACGTGAGATTCGCCTAACTTTCGGCCGAATGGCAATGAACGACGCCGAAACTGTTGCCTTAATAGCAGGCGGCCACACCTTCGGTAAAGCCCATGGTGCGCGCAGCGAGAAAGATTGCGTAGGCGCTGCTCCGGCAGGAGCCTCAATCGAACAGCAAGGTCTAGGCTGGAAAAACAAATGCGGTTCAGGCAAGGCCGAAGATACCGTGACCAGCGGTTTGGAAGGCGCGTGGACAGCGAACCCGGCCAAATGGACAAGTCAATACGTTGATTTTCTACTCGCTTTTGACTGGAAACAAAGCAAAGCGCCTACCGGTGCCGTGCAATGGATTCCAACGGACCCAGCAACCGCAAACTTGGTACCCGACGCACATATCAAAGACAAGCGTCACGCACCTATTATGCTGACCACCGATATCGCCTTAAAAGAAGACCCGGCTTATCGTGAGGTTATCGAGCGATTTCAAAAAGACCCAACCGCCTTCGAAGATGCCTTTGCTCGAGCTTGGTTTAAGCTCACTCACCGAGACATGGGCCCGCGCGCGCGCTACCTTGGTGACGATGTGCCCAGCGAAGTCTTAAACTGGCAGGACCCCATCCCCGAGGTCGATCACAAACTAGTGTCTAAGCGCGATATCAACAATCTAAAAGCGGCCATTCTTGGCACGACGTTAAACAATAGTGAATTGGTCAAAGCAGCTTGGGCATCGGCGTCAAGTTACCGAGCCACCGATTTGCGCGGCGGTGCAAATGGCGGCCGTGTACGCTTAGCTCCACAAAAAGATTGGGCTGCGAATGAACCCGACAATTTGGCCAAAGTGCTAAACGAATTGGCAAGCATCCAACAAGACTTTAATACCAAAGCCAGAGGTGGAAAACAGGTTTCCATGGCAGATTTAATCGTCCTCGCTGGCGCAGCCGGTATTGAACGCGCAGCCGCTGACGCAGGTCATTCGCTTAGCGTGCCATTTACGCCCGGTCGCGCAGACGCCAGCCAAGAACAAACCATTGTCGCCTCTTTCACTGCGCTGGAACCAAGCGCCGATGGATTTCGCAACTTTTTTGATGGCGACGCCGCGATTTCTCCTGCAGAAATGCTAGTGGATAAAGCCTCATTGCTTAATTTAAGTGTGCCGGAGATGACAGTTCTCGTCGGCGGCATGCGCGCTTTGAATGCCAATACTGGCGGAACACCACATGGCGTATTCACCGACAAGCCTGGCGTCTTAAGTAACGATTTTTTCGTCCACCTCTTAGATATGTCGACCGAGTGGCAAAAGACCGAGAATGACGGAATTTACCAAGGCGTCGACCGAAGCAATGGCGAGGTCAAATGGACGGCCACTCCAGTTGATTTGATCTTTGGTTCTAATTCCGAGCTTCGTACGGTTGCCGAGGTTTATGCATCGGATGATGGCGAAGCAAAATTCATTAGTGACTTCGTACAGGCTTGGAACAAAGTAATGATGGCCGACCGATTCGATTTATAAGCACGCTTTATCAAGGGGAGCGTACCGACGCGGGACGATTTGGGGCGGCGCTTTATGCGCCGCCTTTTTTGCAAACAATAATTAAGGATAAAGATCAAGTCTGGCGAGAGAACGTTAAATCCGTTACATTTGCGCACTCTACGATTTGCCGAGCATTCCCATGAGAGCAAACCCTATAAGCCGCTGGCGTAACGCACTGTCATTCACTCTGATTACTTTGGTACTTTCTGCCTGTGGTGGCGGCGGCGGCACCGACAGTGGTGGGCCAGCCCCCACTCCTCCAGCACCAGTCACTCAAGAAAGCATGCGCGTGATTACCATCGGCGACAGCATTGGCAATGGCTTTGGAATCGCCACACCTTGGCCCGATCGGCTTGGCCCGATCATTAATCGCCAAGTGGTTAACAACAGCGTTAGCAACGAGCAAACTGGATTCGGGGTTTCCGTGATCCAAGGCATGATCAGCGACAATAATCCAACGCATGTTTTTATCTTACTGGGTACCAACAATGCGCTACGAGGTTCTGTACAAGGCGCGATCAGCGACCTGCAAACCATGGTCAACATTGCTCGCGACAATAATGTGATCCCCAT
>CALAKU010000100.1 GCA_937922925.1 uncultured Arenicella sp.
AATGCCCATCCGCACACCTCTTCGTCGCAAGTAGCGGTAGTGCACAATGGGATTATCGAAAATCATCAATCATTACGCGTTTTACAAAAAGAACGCGGCTTCCCATTTAGCTCTGAAACCGATACCGAAGTGATTGTGCACCAAATTGATTGGCACATGCAGCAAGGCAAGGATTTGTTCGCAGCGGTGCTAACCACGGTTAATGAACTCCAGGGCGCTTATGGCCTTGGCGTAGTATCGATTCAGGAGCCCGGCACTCTGATTGCGGCGCGCTCTGGGTCGCCTTTATTGATTGCGCTAGGCGAGGATGAAAATTTTATCGCCTCGGACATGTCAGCTTTAATTCCCGTATCGAATCGCTATATCGTGTTGGAGGATGGCGACATCGCAAAAGTAACAACACAGAGTGTTGAGATTTTTGATGTCACAGGTGAACCCGTTGAACGAGAAATTCGTATCAGCACCTTAAGTGATGATGAAACCGAACTACAAGGTTTTGCTCATTACATGAAAAAAGAAATTCATGAGCAAACCCGAGCGATTACCGAAACACTGGAAGGTCGTCTAGGCGCTGACAGTGTGCTCGAATTGGCTTTTGGTGATACTGCTCGCGAGATATTTGATCGTACTAAAGCCCTTAAAATCATCGCCTGCGGCACAAGCTATATCGCCGCCTCAGTTGCTCGTTATTGGTTTGAAGAATTCGGCGTACGATGCGATGTCGAAATTGCCAGCGAGTACCGTTATCGCAAACACGTGGTCGATGAAGGCACTTTGTTTCTGACCATCTCTCAGTCTGGTGAAACCCTCGATACCATGGCCGCACTGGAGATGGCCAAGACGCTGGGCTACAGCAACACCTTGTGCATCTGCAATGTGCCTGAAAGCTCTTTAGTGCGTGCCAGCGACCTGACGATTTTCACGCATGCGGGCCGAGAGATCGGAGTGGCTTCGACCAAAGCGTTTACTACTCAATTGGTGACCCTTTTGATGTTGGCCATTTGCTTACGCCGACGCGCACAAGGCGACGGTCGCAGCATTGATGAACTAGAGTCGTCCATCGTACAAGAGTTACGAACGCTGCCTCAGCAAATCGAAAACGCGCTAGATCTAGAAAGCGACATCATTGCCATGTCAAAACACTTTGGCGACAAACATCACGCCCTCTTTTTGGGCCGCGGCCTGCATTATCCCATCGCGATGGAAGGTGCGCTAAAGCTTAAAGAAATTTCCTATATCCATGCTGAAGCCTACGCCGCTGGCGAACTAAAGCACGGCCCCCTCGCCTTGATTGATGATGAAATGCCGGTAGTCGCTGTCGCACCAAACGACGAATTGCTTGAGAAGCTCAAATCCAATCTCGAAGAAGTACGAGCACGCGGTGGCAAGCTGTTTGTGTTCGCCGACGTAGACGCAGGTCTAGAATCCGATGACGAAACCCAAGTAATCAAAGTTGCGCCAGTCAACAACTATATTGCGCCCATGCTCTATGTGATTCCGTTACAACTTCTGGCCTACCACGTGGCCTTGATCAAAGGCACCGACATCGATAAACCACGCAATCTCGCCAAGTCCGTTACTGTTGAATAAGTGGATATATCGCATATATTTAATGAGCTAAATGACGCTCAACGCGAGGCCGTCGCCGCACAGCCTGGGCCATTATTAATTTTAGCCGGCGCTGGCAGCGGTAAGACTCGTGTGCTCACGTCACGAATCGCTTATTTGGTAGAAGCACATCAGGTTTCGCCTCTCTCGATTCTCGCCGTGACCTTTACCAACAAAGCCAGTCGCGAGATGCGTGGGCGTGTTGAACAACTTCTAGGCATACCGATGGGCGGCATGTGGATAGGCACGTTTCACAGCTTGGCGCACCGCTTGCTGCGCCAGCATCATGAAGACGCTGGGCTGCCTCCTGGCTTTCAAATTTTAGACAGCGATGATCAGCTACGTATGATCAAACGCAGTCTTAAAGAGCTTGATCTTGACGAATCGTATTGGCCACCCAAACAAGTTCAATGGTTTATCAATGGTCATAAAGAGGAAGGTCGTCGCCCGCAACACGTACCGCAAAGCAACGATCCGCAACAACAGACTCTACTGGCCGTCTACAGCCACTATGAATCACTTTGCCAACGCTTTGGTCTGATTGATTTTTCAGAATTATTGCTACGCGCTTTCGAACTATTGAAGAACAATGAAGTCTTACGCGCCCGCTATCAAGATCGCTTCCAACATGTGTTGGTCGATGAATTTCAAGATACCAACTCCATTCAGTATGCGTGGTTGAAGCTATTAGTTCAGCGATCCAAAAATCTATTTGCCGTTGGCGACGATGACCAAAGCATTTACGGATGGCGCGGCGCCAAAGTCGAAAACATTTTATTATTTGAAAAAGACTTCCCTGACACCAAAACCGTTCGACTCGAACAAAACTATCGCTCCACCACCAGCATTCTTAATGCCGCAAACGCGGTCATTGAAAACAATCAAACACGTCTGGGTAAAAACTTATGGACTGCTGGCGAAGAAGGTGAACCGGTTAAACTGTATACCGCCTACAATGAACAAGACGAAGCGCGTTTTGTGATCGACCAAATCCAAGCATGGGTCAATCAAGGCGGCGCGCGCAGTGAAACGGCTATTTTGTATCGCTCAAATGCACAATCGCGCACCTTTGAGGAACGGCTAATCAATGTGGGCATGCCGTATCGAGTTTATGGCGGCCTACGCTTTTTCGAACGCGCTGAAATTAAAGACGCCCTCGCCTATTTACGCCTTTGCGAAAGCCCAGACAACGACCCCTCTTTTGAGCGCGTCGTTAACACGCCCACGCGCGGAATCGGCAACAAAACAGTCGATCAAGTCCGAGAATTCGCAAGGCAAAACCAGCTCTCGATGTGGCAAAGCGCCAACCAAATGTTATCTGGCGCGGGAGTAGGCGGAATCCAGTTAACCAACCGCGCGGCGTCTGCTTTGGCGGTGTTTGTCAAATTGATCAATACTATTAAGGAACAAATCCGCGAGCAGGATTTATATCAGCAAATTGAGATCATGTTAGATCTCAGTAAGTTGATCGAACATTTCGAAAAAGAAAAAGGCGAAAAAGGCCAAGCACGCGTTGAAAACTTAAAAGAATTGGTAACTGCCGCACGCGGCTACGAATTAGAAGAAACCGAAGATGATTTACCACCGCTTACCTCATTTTTGGCCCACGCGTCGTTAGAAGCGGGCGAAGGTCAAGCCGAAGAATGGGAAGACTGCGTGCAGTTAATGAGCTTGCACACGGCTAAAGGTTTGGAATTTCCGTTGGTATTTTTAACTGGCTTAGAGGAAGGCTTGTTCCCACACCAGCGCTCGCTTGAAGATGGCTCGGGCCGCTTAGAGGAAGAACGCAGGCTGTGCTATGTCGGGATGACAAGAGCTATGCAACAATTGTGGCTGTCCTATGCCGAGGTTCGCAGGCTCTATGGCTCAGAAAAGTACACCAGCCCATCTCGATTTTTAAGCGAGATCCCCGACGAGCTGATTCAAGCCATTCGTCCTAAACCAAAAACTGTCTACGAAACGCCATCCAGAAAGAGCACCTGGGTAGATGACCAAAGCACGCATGAAAGCGGCATCAGCGTTGGCATGGCGGTGACGCATCCCAAGTTTGGTGATGGGATGGTGATTAATATCGAAGGCCATGGCGAATACGCGCGCATTCAAATTAACTTCTCTGAACTGGGCAGCAAATGGCTGGTATTGGCTTATGCCAATTTATCGCCAGCAGCCTAAGCAAGCAATGGTGGCCAAAGACGCGGTTGTTTTACTCCACGGTTTATCGCGCAGCCGATGGTCGTTATGGCGACTACAGAGAAGCTTGCGCAGTGAATACAACGTTATTAACCAATCATACCCGTCACGGCAAAACTCAGTAGAAGAGCTAGCCAAACTCGCCATTGAACCGGCCTTGGCTCTTTGTGCAGACGCGCCTCGAATTCACTTTGTAACGCATTCCCTGGGCGGCATTTTAGTTCGCCAGTATTTATCTGAGAACACAATCCAAAACTTGGGCAAAGTGGTGATGCTCGGGCCACCAAATCAAGGCAGTGAGCTGGTCGATACCTTTCGCTCGACACCTTTATTACGATCACTTTTTGATCGCATCAATGGCCCAGCTGGCGCGCAACTCGGCACCGGGTCAAACAGCAAACCACAGCAATTGGGCGCAGCCAATTTTTCCTGTGGTGTCATTGCTGGTAATCGTAATTTGAATGTGATCTACCGTTTTTTAATGCCTAAAAATTCGGATGGAAAAGTCAGTGTCGCAAGCACACATATTGAAGGGCTTAGCGATCATGTCGAGCTGCCAGTTGACCACACATTTATGATGAACGATTCTCGCGTTATCAAAGCCACACATCACTTTTTAAAACACGGTCATTTTTGAACATCTATCCTCAAAACGCCATCAATACCGACCGGCTTTGCATAAGGCCCTATCAAGAAAACGATTTGCCTTTGGTCTATGGCATCCACTGCGTCAAACGGGTTAACCAATATCTGCCTTACAACACTTGGCGCTCACAACACGATGCATTGGACTGGCATGACGCCGTACTTGAGCGGCGAAAAAACCAACAGGCCGAACAATACGTGATACTCAAAAAAGGCACCTTAATTGGAACTTGCCTTGCTTTTAACTATCAGGAGTTAAGCAAGGAATGCGGCTTTGGCTACGTCCTTGGCGATAAATATTGGCAACAGGGATTAATGAGCGAAGCCATGGCCGAATTTGTACCGGCTTTGGCTGATCACCTTAAGTTAGTGAAACTCAATGCAACGGTCGAATCGGACAACATCGCTTCCATCAAATTACTGGAAAAGCTCAAATTCAAACTCGGCAGCACCGAGGCCGAAAAAGATATTCTCTTGCATCACTATAGCTTAGAGATCCTTTGACATAGCTCAAAGATCCATTGGCGTTGAGCTGCCCCTCTCAGGCTAAACGAGCCAGCATTTCAAACTTGCTTGGCGTTTTTCGAGGCCGCCTGGAATCTGGTTCCAAAATACTGTAAAGGTGTTTTATGCCATAAGCGTGTGCGGCTTCCAGTACCGATTCATTGTCGTCTATAAATAAAGTACGCTCAGGGTCAAAAGGCTGAAGCTCATCCAGAGCTGGCCAAAACAATAGATCTTCCTTTGGGCGGTTTAGCTCATGAGAGCACAAGGTTTGATCGAAATAGCGATTGATCTGAGTAATCTCGTTTTTAAGATCCAACGTCTTACGATGCGCATTGGTGATCAAGCGAACATCGTTAGTTTCTTTTCGACAACGCGCTAAAAAGGCTTCTGCGGTATCTCGATAGCGAATTTTATGGGCCAAGTCGCGTTTGTAATCCATCACTTCTAGCCCCAATTCGCGGCTCCAAAAATCAATGCAATACCAATTTAGAGTCCCAGCGTGTTCAACGAAGATCGGCGCAAATCGAGCCCGACCTTGCTCAAGGTCAACATTATTTTTTTGAGCCCAGATCGCTGGCAGATGATCAAGCCAAAAACTCGTGTCGTAGTTTAAATCCAATAAGGTGCCATCCATGTCGAGCAGTACCGTATCGATGTTTTGCCAGTCGAAATTCATGCGCGCAAGTATAAGCGGTTTTGTCTTCAAGCAAAAACCTGGGGCATTCTCTATTTAAACTGTGTTTAAATACTGGCATGGAACTTCGTTTTAGCAAAATGCACGGCTGTGGTAACGATTTTGTGGTCTTTGACGCCACTAAAAAGCCGCTTGAACTCAGCCAAGCCCAAGCCGCCTTTATTGCCGATCGGCATCTGGGCGTGGGTTGCGACCAAATTTTAATTGTCGAAAGTAGCGACAATCCGGATGCGGATTATCGTTACCGGATTCTCAATAGCGATGGCGGCGAAGTGAGTCAATGCGGTAATGGCGCGCGTTGTTTTGTGCGCTTTGTTCATAACAAGGGTTTAAGCAACAAAAACCCACTAGAGGTTGAAACCGCCAGCGGCAAGCTAACTCTGCACGCGATTAACGACTCCGACGAAGTGCGTGTGAATATGGGCGAACCCAGATTTGCGCCTCACCAAATTCCGATCGCCAGTGAACAAACAAAGCCGCTTTATGAAATTAGCGTGGCAGATCAAAAAGTTGAATTCTCTTGCGTTTCAATGGGCAATCCACATGCCATTATCATGGTTGATGATGTGATGGCTGCGCCCGTCAATGAGCTAGGGCCGCTCATCGAATCGCATCCTTTTTTCCCACAGCGAGTTAACGTTGGTTTTATGCAGATCAAAGCCCCGGACCGAATTGCTTTGCGGGTATTTGAGCGCGGCGTTGGCGAGACGCGGGCATGCGGTTCTGGCGCTTGTGCCGCCGTGGTCGCTGGGCATCGACTTGGCTTAATTGATCGGTCAACGATCGTTGAGCTACCTGGAGGTCAGTTGCATATCGATTGGCAGGCTGACTCAAATTCGGTATTGATGACGGGGCCTGCCACACACGTTTATGATGGCTGCATCACGCTGCCTAATCCCGTGTTGGTTTGATACCAAGCAAAATTAATGTGAACTAAAAACAAGACTATGACAGCAAACCTTGATCTCGTAAAAACGGTACTGCAAGACAACCCCGATTTATTCCAAGCGCATCCTGAATTACTCGAGTTGGTAAACCTAAACGACAATCGCGGGGCGCACTCACTACTTGAAAAGCAAATCGATGTGCTCAAGCAGCGTCTGGCCGATCACAAAAACCAACAGCGGCAATTTATGGCGGTTGCTCGTGAAAATGAGCAAATCAGCGATAATTTTTCTGAGGTTATCTACCAATTAATCGGCTATACCAACTTATCGCAATTCGCGACGGAATTCCCGCGCACGCTTCGCCACAGCTTCAACATCGATGAAGTGTCATTCAAAACACAAGCCGCAGTGGAACGACGACCAAGTGACCAACAAGCCTATGAAGAAACCTTGAGGCGATTACCAAACCATCGCTCAGCTTGTGATAATCGCTTACCGAGTTCCATTATGAACTTATTTTTTTCCAGCGACGTCAACTCAGCAGCCTTAATACCGCTGCGAACTCCAAGCATCCAAACGACCTTGGGCGTCTTAGCCTTGGGCGCTAAAGATGCCGATCGCTATACCCACGACTTGGGCACGAATCACTTAGACCGCCTTGGCTTGATGGCCGGTATATGTTTCGCGCGGTTACAACCCGATATGGCTAAGTAAGGTTCGTACAGGATGCCCGCCACCACAGTTCAAGACGATATTGATCAATACCTTGAGCGGCTGAGTATCGAGCGCCAATATTCAGCCAACACCATCAAAGCCTATCGGCGTGATCTGGTAAAACTCTTTAACTACAGTGAACAAAATGGCGTATTACTTTGGCAGGGCTTAACTCATCACCGCGCTCGCCAATTTGCCGCCAGCCTCAATGCCAAGGGTTTAAATCCAAAAAGCATCAAGCGAATTCTCTCGGCAGCACGAGGCCTTTGCCGACATTTAATTAGCCAAGGCGCTCTAAAAGCAAATCCCTTTGACGACGTGCGTGCGCCCAAAGAGGCGAAACGTCTTCCAAAAACCTTAAGCGTTGATCAAATCACCGCACTAGTCGAAATCAATCCGCAAGACCCACTCAGTTATCGAGACAAAGCCGTCTTAGAACTTTTTTATTCATCTGGCCTGCGACTATCTGAACTGTGTAACTTAAATCTCACCGATTTAGACTTAGGCTCTAATTTGGTGCGAGTCACAGGCAAAGGCAATAAACAACGCGAGCTGCCGATTGGACGCCAAGCGAATCTGGCCTTGCGCGAATGGCTTACCCATCGGATTAGTTTGCCAATTAAAACCCCCGAAGCTGTGTTTGTCAGTAAACTCGGCAACCGAATCAGCGTGCGCGCAATCCAAAGCCGAGTGCGCTATTGGGCTCAAAGGCAAGGTATTGAAATCAGTGTTAGCCCGCACATGTTGCGACACTCTTTCGCAAGCCATGTACTTGAATCAAGCGGCGATCTCAGAGCAGTTCAAGAACTCTTGGGTCATTCAAATATTTCAACCACGCAAATTTATACTCATCTTGACTTTCAACATCTTGCGCAAGTCTATGACGATGCGCATCCACGGGCGAAAAAAAAATGAGCCACTATTCTAGTACCGCTCGAGCTTTACATTGGTTAATAGCCGGCCTGATTGTAAGTCAGTTTGCCTTAGCAGAACTCGCCAAAATCGCTCGCGCCGACGAAGCACTTTTAAAACAACTTGCTCTGTTGGCCAATCACAAATCAATCGGTATAACGATCTTAGGGTTGGCGATTTTTCGACTACTGTATCGCTGGCGTCATCCGGTGCCCTCATTGCCCAAGCACATGCCCAGCTGGCAAACCCGAGCATCGCATCTATCGCATTTTTTGCTCTACTTTTTATTGTTTGCCATGCCGTTGACTGGATGGCTGATGAGTTCAGCCAAAGCGTATTCGGTTAGCTGGTTTAGCCTGTTCACGCTGCCTGATTTTGTTGCGCCCAACCAAGGTCTGGCGGCGCTGATGGTAGATACACATTATTACTTAGGCAAGGCATTGCTCATTATTGCTGCTGTGCATGTTGCGGCCGCTCTAAAGCATCATTTTGTCGATCGCGACAACGTATTGACACGCATGACTGCGCGATGGGGTATACCGATCTTTGTCTTGGTTGCGATCATGTCGACTTGGGCCTTTAGCCAGATCACTCGCACTGCTAATCCAAGCACAACTCCAAGCACAACTCCAAGCACAACGTCACAAAATTCAGCGACGAGTTCCAGCGCGCTAGAAAAGCTGGGCGTGGCGACGAGCAGCTTGCCAATTTGGAATATTGACTACGCCGCCTCGTCTATTCGATTTAGTGGCGATCAAGCAGGCGCGCCGTTCAGCGGCGAATGGAAAGACTGGCAAGCAAACCTACAGTTTGACAGCACACGTTTAAACGAATCTCGCTTTGACGTCAAAGTCGACACCCGCACACCGTTCAGTAATGACAAAGAACGAGACGACACCATACGCTCTGCCGACTTTTTCGACAGCGAAAACTTTAGTCAAGCTCGATTTTTGGCCCATCAGTTCGTTGCAACAAAAGCTGGCTTTCAAGCACAAGGCACGCTGAGCATGAAAGGCATCAGTCATCCTTTAAATTTTGATTTTACGATTACCAAGCTAGCAAATAAATCAGAGTTAAACGGAAGCGCAACAATTGATCGACTGTTGTGGAATATCGGTACTGGCGATTGGAGCAGTACCGACTGGGTTGGTCAAAACGTTAGCCTAAAGGTTACCGTAGCGACGCAATAAGGAGTCAATTTGCCGCATCAACATGATCGTCGATGTAGTCGATTAGGCGCCTAACCAAACTATGACGGCGAGCCTTATTACTGCAAACAGCGTAAATCGGTATAGGCGAAATTGCCCAGTCTTCAAATAATCGAATGAGTTTTTTATCCGCCAATTGCTGTTTCACCAAACTGCTGGGTAAGACTGCAATTCCATAGCCCGACAGCGCCACGTTTAGGGATGCAAAAATGCTATCTACTTCAATTCTAGATTGGCTAAACGCAATTGACGAGCGCACGCGGCCCTTAGAAATAGTAAATCGATTACCTAACTGAGTAAGCGTGACAAAGTCGAGCTTTGCAAATTGGTCTGGTTTCGCAGTGGTCTGAACAGTCGCGACAAAATTCGGAGCGGCAACAAAAATCAGTTCTATGTCAGCCATTTTTTTGGCGATCAATGACGAGGAGTCCAATGCACCCAAACGAAAAGCCAAGTCAAAGCCACCGCGAATCAAGGCTTGCCTGTCGTCAGAATAATTTAGACTCAGACTCACATTCGGAAAATCTTTACCGAAAGCCCAGATAAGTTCCTCAATTCGGGGAGCGGGCATAAAGATCGGCACCGTAATACTAAGTGAGCCAGAGAGCTGATCACCATCCTTTTTTAAATCACTGACTGCGTGCTCGATATCGCTGATTGCATTCGATGCGACCGCATATAAAGCACGTCCCTGATCGCTCAATGACAAACTTCGTGTTGAACGATAGAACAAAGTAACGCCCAATTTTTCTTCTAGCTTTGAGACATGATGGCTAATGACTGAATTAGTCAAGTTGAGATGTTTGGCGGCCTTATTAAACCCGCCATGTTCAGCAACCGTGACAAAAATTGAAATGGCATTGAGGTCTTTGTGCATGAGTAACTAAGACTGATAAGAATCTGAGTTGCAATACTACCCAAATCGACAATTCGATTTTATCAAATTATGTTTTCTATAAACGTCATATTATCATGCATTAGCTGGCTTGTTATGGTGCTTATCCCGGTGGCGTTTAGCCCGAAACACCCGATTTAGCGGAGCCTTCACCATGTATTTTATAAGATCTTTAACGGTACTTTTTTGCCTTGCCCTAGTCACCTCCAATAGCCTTGCAAACACGCGCGAAAGCGGCGCCACTATCCAAGTCAAAGAGTTTGCTGATGTAACCGTCCACGCTTTTGTCGCGCCCTATGAGATGTTCGGCATGTCTACTTACATCATCGAAAGCAAGAACAAATTGGTGCTTATTGACGGCCAAATGTTTACCCCACTCGCCAACGACTACAGAGCCTATGCAAATAGCTTAGGCAAGCCTATTGATCGCCTAATACTGACGCACGCTCATCCAGATCACTACCTTGGTTTAGTCGCCTTTGACGACATTCCCATTTATGCCTTGGCCGATTCCATCACTGAAATCAAAGAGTCTGGTGAGCAAACCCGTGTGGCTCGCAAACAAATGATGGGCGACATAATTCCTGACCGTATCGTTGTGCCAAATAATGAGCTAATAATGGGGAGTCTTAGCGTTGACGGCGTGACCTACGACATCTCATCCATTCGTGGTGGCGAGCATAGCCCAATGGCAATTGTGCGCTTAAACGAGTCCAAGGTTATCGCAGTTGGCGATACGGCAATGCATGGTGTGCATCTGTTTCTGGCCAGCGCTTTTGAACCATGGACCGATGCACTAAGAGGTTTGGCGTCAGAGCAGGGTTTCGACACCGTACTCACCGGTCACGGCGGCTTTGGCAGTAGAGACACTTTGGACGAGAACATTCGATACTTGGAAAAGGCTTCCGAGCTAATGAACAAAGGCGTTGATGCTCAACAATTTAAGACAAGTCTGGTCGAGGCCTTTCCAAATCTAAAGATGACGGCGGCGATCGACTTCTTTCTGCCTTACCTTTTCCCAGAAAAATAGAATCACGGATAACACTAGCGAAACCCAACAAGAGCACCGACTAGGTGCTCTTTTTTTATTCGGATACCTTCGTCATAAACCCATCAACTTGAATTGGATCGCCTGAATTTGTGACAAGTGATTGTGTTTATCCTAAGATGGTACGCCACGAAAGTGGTTAAACGAGAGCGTTTCAATGCTAAGTGAATACGAAAAACAAGATCTGGAAGCGGCCCAGTTTGATCGGCTTATCGCCATGGTTGATGTGTTAGGAACCCACCTCACCATATTCATGACCTTGATCTCGGCATATCTGGTGGTCGCCTACATGGTTGGCGCAAAGCTGACTCGCCCCCAAGTTACCTTAGTGTCGGCTCTGTATTTTTGCGCAACCTTGTTTGAGTTGTTGTTAGTTATTGCAATAACGCGCGGGGCCATTCACATGATGTCCTTTCTAAGCGAGATCGATAAAACGATTGGTCAAACCGTCATATTAAATATTGGGGGTCACTACCTTGGCTTGATTGTATTGATCGGTGCACTGGTTCTGCCTCTATGGTTCATGTGGAGTATTCGTCGAAACGATAAACTCAAAAATAGCTGAACGATCTTCTCAGTTATTTCCGCTCACACACAAATGTCGTGTATGCGACTTACCAGAGCCATTGTACTGGCACAGCTGGGAGCTTGAGGTAGAATCACGTGACCCCAGTCTAAATATAAAATCACGCTTACCATGCAAAAAAAACCGAACATCTTGATCTTGATGGTGGATCAACTCAGTGGTCAATTCTTTAAAGATGGCCCTGCCGATTTTTTACATGCTCCGAATCTAAAAAAATTAGCCAAAGAAAGTGTTCGGTTTAACAATGCGTATTGTGCGAGCCCGCTTTGTTCTCCAGCAAGAGCCTCGTTTATGACCGGCAACTTGCCCTCTATTACCGGTGTTTACGACAACGCGGCAGAATTCAGCTCTACTCAACCAACGTTTGCCCATTCGCTTCGAGCTCTAGGCTACCGCACCATTTTAAGTGGCAAAATGCATTTCGTTGGCGCCGATCAATTACACGGCTACGAAGAACGCATGACGACCGACATTTACCCGGCCGATTTTGGCTGGACGCCCGTGTGGGACCGGCCAGAAGAACGCGTGGATTGGTGGTATCACAATTTGGGTTCAGTGACCGGCGCTGGTGTGGCCGCCACCAGTAACCAGCTCGAATACGATGATGAGGTTGCTTACAACGCCAAACTCAAATTGCATCAGCTAGCGCGCCGTGCAGACGACAAACCTTTTTGCTTAACCGTCAGCTTTACGCATCCGCACGACCCCTATGTGACTCGACAAAAATATTGGGATTTATACGACGGTGTAGACCTACCAGAATTAGACGTTGAAGCCATGGCATACGAAGATCAAGACACGCATAGCCAACGTTTGTATCAGGCCGTCGATTATTTGAATTTCTCTCCAACAGAAAAAAATATTCAGGATGCGCGGCGCGCCTACTTTGGTAATATTTCCTATTTGGATGAGAAAATCGGTGAGATATTAGAAGCCTTGGCCGATGGTAACTTTGAAGATGACACCATCATCTGCTTCTGCGCCGACCACGGCGACATGCTGGGCGAACGCGGGCTTTGGTACAAAATGAGCTTCTTTGAAGGCTCTATGCGTGTACCCATGATGTTCCATGCGCCCAAACAGTTTGCTGCGAAAGCGTATGAAGAACCTGCGTCTATTTTAGACTTAGCACCAACCCTGATTGATCTTGCCGGCGGCGCGGAAAAACACCGAGTATCCGCACACGGGCACAGCTTAGTGAATAGTTTACGAAGCCAGTTGCCACCAAGTCATACCGTGATCGGTGAATACGTTGGCGAAGGCTCGATTGACCCAATGCTCATGATTCGGGACGGCGATTGGAAATTCAACTATTGCGAAGTCGATAAGCCGCAACTTTTTAACCTACACGACGACCCAACAGAACTAAAAAACCTCGCTGAAAGCAAAGAGCACCAAAATAAGGTAGACGAGTTCACCAAGCTCGTTCACCAACGTTGGAACGTCGGGCAGTTTCGAGAAGAAGTATTGCAAAGCCAACGCCAACGTCACTTAGTATACGAGGGCTTGCGCAACGGTGACTTTCAACCTTGGGATTATCAACCCATGAAAGATGGCACGGCCCGCTATATGCGCAATCACTTAGACCTAAACGTGTTGGAAGCTCATGCGCGATACCCGAGAGAGAGTAGCTAAGCCATTTAGAGAGCGAGGCTCATAACGGTAAGCGCAAGCCCTCGGTCGCGACATTGAAACCGCGGGCGCGAACCTCTTGAGCTTGCTCACTTGTTGAGTCAATCAAAGGGTTAGTGTGGTTAAAATGGATAAACCACACTCGCCTTTTAAGCTCGGGGCTTAAGCCCTCAAGCCGATCCATGGTGTCGCTCACTAGGGGATGAGGTATCTTGCTCATGTCGCGCCCCGGCAGCTCGCCTTGGGCGAAGAACGTGGCATCCAAAAACGCATAGTCAACGGACGCCACCAATTGTTCGAGCGGCGTTGACCATTTAGCCCATTTATCGATATCAGGAATAAACGCTGCGCTTTTATTTGGTCCCTCGATTCGATATCCGACGGTTTCAGAAAACTCATCGCGATGAGGCACGCTAAACGGGGTCACTTTAATCTGATCAAACTCTACAGGCTTGTTTTCTTGAAGAGATCTTAATTGAATATTGCCAAAATCCACCAATTGACTCCAAGGCCCATTCTCCTCAAGAAAGCCTTTCATCCTAGGCATGACATAAACCGGCACTTGGTTGGCGCCCATCGCTTCGTGCCCAAAAAACATTAGGCCCGCGTAATGCCCTATATGGGCGTGCGTCAGAAAAACGCCATCAAGGGTAAAGCGAGTGCTCGGGGCTAACTGCTCCAAGTTAAAAAGTTGCTGAGGTAGATTTGGCGTCGCTTCAAACAAATACGTGTTGTTGTTAGCGGCGTCAATCAACGCCAAAGACGTAGCCATTTTGCGCAAGCTTTTATCGCGCCAAGCCGGTAAGCAATGCGCTTGATAACAACCCGCTTGCGGGTAACCGGCGTCTTGCGCAACACCTAACACCGTGAGCACAACAGTGCTGCTGCCAATCGTGCCAGACTCTTGATTTAGCTTAACTGAAACGTCTTTAGTGCAAGCGCTTAAAACACAAAACAAACTAAGCGCGAAAACAATATGAGTGCGAGCCATAGATTAGGGCTAAGCCTGATGCTCTCGTTGCTGGCTTTGCCAATTTGGTGCAATCCACACGTCGGCCTCTTGCTTTAAAGGCATGTTACCTAGGATTAAGTCAGCCGCCTTCTCGCCCACCATCATCGATGGCGAATTCAAATTGCCATTGGTGATGGTCGGGAAGATAGACGAATCCACTACGCGCAGCCCATCCACCCCAATCACTTTGCATTCTGGGTCTACCACCGCGAACCGGTCATCGACCGCGCCCATTCGACACGAACACGATGGATGATATGCCGTTTCGGCATTAGCTCGAACCCACTCATCAATCGCAGAGTCTTCCTCTATTTTGACGCCGGGTTGAATCTCATTGCCTCGATACTGATCTAACGAAGACTGAGTCAAAATTTCGCGCGTCAAACGAATGGTTTTTCGCCAGTCTTGAATGTCGTCTTGGTGCTCCAAATAGTTGTACTGAATACGAGGATGATCGCGATAATCACTAGACTTAATGTGCACAAAACCCCGGCTCTTCGGTTTGTTCGGCCCCACGTGTACCTGATAACCATCACCGTCAAAGGCAACGTTGCCGTCATAACTCATGGCAGCTGGTAAAAAGTGATACTGAATGTCAGGCCATTCTTTCCCTGCGTCTGATCGAATAAAGGCGCAAGATTCAAAATGATTACTGCTACCAAGCCCGGACTTGAAGAAAAACCAACGGGCACCAATCAAGCCTTTGCTAATCAAACCCAGTTTGCGATTTAGGCTAACTGGCTGCTTACACTGATACTGAAAGAACACTTCTAAATGATCTTGTAAGTTTTCACCAACGCCTGGGCGATCTGCCACAACCGGGATACCAAGATCACGCAAGCGCTCAGCCTGACCAATTCCGGAAAGTTCCAGTAATTGAGGCGAGCCAATAGCCCCTGCCGCCAAAATCACCTCTTTGTTAGCGATGGCCGTCTGCGACTTACCAGCGCGTTCGAAACTTAAGCCGCTAACCCGCTGTCCATCAAAGTTTAATTTTTTAACAACCGCGCGTTTTAGAACTGTCAAATTGCCGCGGCCTTTAATTGGCCTAAGAAAGACTCGTGAAGCCGACTGGCGATAGCCGCCAGCCACGTTCATTTGCATTTGCCCAAAACCCTCTTGGCGATAGCCATTGTAGTCGTCGGTCTGTCCATAGCCGGCCTCGACGCCGGCATCAATAAACGCTTGGTATAAAGGGTTTAATGCCATGTCGTTGCCGCATCCAACGCCAACCTCGCCATCGCCACCACGATAATCGCCCTCGCCACGAACCCAGGTTTCCAGGCGCTTAAAATAAGGAAGACAATCTTGGTATGACCAGCCGTCGGCACCGTGGCTTTGCCACTCGTCAAAATCACGCGCATGCCCTCTTACGTACGCCATGCCGTTAATAGACGACGAACCGCCCAAACCTTTGCCGCGCGCAGTGTGAATTCGTCGATTATCCATAAAAGGCTCTGGCTCACTGTAGTAACCCCAGTTATAGCGCTTAGTATTCATGGGGTACGACAATGCAGTAGGCATACTGATCATGATATTGCGATCACTGCCGCCCGCCTCGAGAAGCAAAACAGTGGTATCTTTTTGTGCGCTCAGCCGATTGGCCAAGATACAACCCGCAGAACCTGCGCCCACAACAATGTAATCGTATTGCATCAAAATTAGTCTTCTTCTATTTGTTTCAACACTGGCAAAAATAGCAACTTTCGACGAATGTAAACTGCCTTAGAACGACTAGGCAGCACTAAAACCATGCGGTCTTGAAACCAGGTCACAGTAATATTACCCAGCTCACAAAATTGGGTCGTGCTAGGCACTTCGCTCGATGCAGATTCCAACTTGCTTAACCCCTTTTACCGCCGCACCTTTGTCTAACTTTAGTCTTAACCAAGATGGTTTAAATTCATCTAGTACCATGGCCGCAATGCGCTCGGCCATGGTTTCAATTAACTCGAATTGATTGTCTTTGGCAAAGGCCTGAACGCGCTCCGCTACGGCTTGGTAATCTAAGGCTTTGTTTAAATCATCATCGGCTGCGGCTATGCTGATATCGGTGCCTAGCTCAAGGTCAATCACCAAGGTTTGATTAAGTTGTTTTTCCCAATCCCAGACCCCAATTTTGCAATCACACCGAATGCCTTTTAGATAAACAATATCCACTGAGTTTGTGTGTTTTTCGTTAGCTTGCAGCAACTCTATCACAGTACAATTGCGGCTCCACCATCGCAATTAGATTTTTCTATGACTTCGATACCCGAACTCGTATGGCCTGTTTTGGCCTATCTTGTTGGTTCTATTTCTTGCGCGATTCTAGTCTCCAAGCTTCTGGGGCTACCAGACCCGAGAACATCGGGCAGTGGCAACCCTGGCGCCACCAATGTGCTACGCGCTGGCGGCAAGCTCGCGGCTGCGTTAACCCTGATTGGCGATATTGCCAAAGGCTTGGTTCCAGTGCTGCTAGCAATACACGCCGAGCTAAGCACGCCCATCTTAGCCTTGGTCGCTATAGGGGCTTTCAGCGGCCATTTATACCCCCTATTTTTTGGATTCAAAGGCGGCAAAGGCGTGGCTACGGCGATTGGGGTCTTCGCCGGTTTGGCTTGGCAGCTGGTGGCGATTTTTGCTGTGGTCTGGCTAACGGTAGCCGCCATCTCTCGTTATTCGTCTCTCGCATCTATGATCGCCACCGGCATATGCGGCATCGCAAGCTTCGTTATTTTCAATCAAGAAAGCGAGCTACAACTCATTGGTGCAGTGTTTTGGATTGTTGCGTTCACATTCCAACGCCATCGAGAAAATTTGGAGCGCTTAAAAGCGGGTAAGGAAACAAAAATCGGTGAAAAGACTTCGGGGTAAAACAGGTTTATTGAAGCTTATTAGATGAAGATGTCGAGAGTCTTAAGATGTGGGCACAGCAACGACAGCGATCGCAAGGACAATCAATATAATACAAAGGGCGAATAGAACATCCTTTATCTGGTCTCTGAATTTCATGTTGTAAGAATCCCGCATGATAGAGTCGTGCAGTTCCACGCCAGTGGAGTGATAAGTCTAAAGAGTTCAACAACTGTACATTAATCGTCTAAACACTTATCTAGTCCATTTGCATTAGTCCGTCGTTTAGCGGGGTAAATCAAATGGGCGGCAACGATTCAAGTGACCATCGTGGTTTCACCTGAAAACTCAAGTCTTGATCGACTTGATGGGCGCGCAAGGCGCCTGCCAGTGCGATCATGGCACCATTGTCGGTGCAAAATTCGATCCGAGGGTAAAACACCTTAGCCCCCCTTTTCTTCACCATGGCTTGCAGCTCAGCACGCAGGCTTTGGTTCGCTCCGACCCCGCCCGCAACCACAAGACGGTTTACATTGTATTGCTGTAATGCTCGCTCACTCTTTACCACCAGTGTTTCCACCGCGGCGTCTTGAAATGCGCGAGCGATGTCGGCGACGGTCTGCTCGTCTAATTGATCTTGGAGTTTTTTAACCTGAGTGAGTGCATGAGTTTTAAGGCCACTGTAGCTAAAATCCAAACCTGGGCGGTCCAACATCGGGCGCGGAAACTCAAAGCGCTCAGAATTGCCCTTTTCTGCAAGGCGAGAAATGATTGGTCCACCTGGATAACCAAGGCCCAGTATCTTGGCGGTTTTATCAAATGCCTCGCCGACGGCGTCGTCCAGTGTTTGGCCCAAAATCTTATACTCGCCAACGCCTTGCACATGAGCCAAAAGGCAATGCCCGCCAGAGACGAGCAACGCAATAAATGGAAACGGCGGTGGATTGTCTTCTAACATGGGCGCCAGCATGTGGCCTTCCATGTGATGCACTCCGATGCTGGGGACATCTAGGGAAAATGCCAAGCCCTTAGCCACAGCGCTTCCAGCCAATAGCGCACCAGCCAAACCCGGCCCTTTTGTGTAAGCCACCGCGGTAATCGATGAAGACTCACAGTGGCTTCGCTGTAAAACCGCGTCGACCAATGGGATAACTTTGCGAATATGATCACGCGCGGCCAGCTCTGGCACGACACCGCCGTATTCTGCGTGCGTCTTGATTTGCGAGTACAGGGCATGACCTAACAACCCCTCATTGGTGTCGTATATGGCCACACCAGTGTCATCGCAGGATGTTTCGATTCCGAGAACGCGAGCAAATTGCGGTTGAGAAGATGAGTTTGAGATCAAATTAGGGCCTCTAAAAGGCATTCTGACGCTTAAAAAATGGCTGCGAAAGTATATACAAACGCAGGGTAAACGGCTAGAATCGCGCGTCCTAACGGGCCTAGCCCGCTGATTTAGTCAATTTATTGAGTTTAGTTATGCCTCAAGTCAAAGTTAAAAACGACGAACCATTTGACGTCATTTTACGACGCTTTCGCCGTTCTTGTGAAAAAGCGGGTATTTTCACGGAAATGCGTCGTCGCGAGTTTTATGAGAAGCCAACCGCGGTGCGCAAGCGCAAAGGCGCGGCGGCTAAAAAGCGCGAAATGAAACGCGCGTCTCGCGGTCGTATTCGCACTACGCGAATGTACTAAGGTTGTCATGTCGCTAAAGGATCAAATCCTAGCCGACATGAAAACCGCGATGCGTGAGAAAAACGCGTCGCAGTTGGAGTCTATTCGCTTACTGCGTGCGGCTATTCAGCGCGTCGAAGTGGATGAAAAAAAGGATTTAGACGATGATGCCGTGCTGGCAATCGTCGAAAAACAAATCAAGCAATCAAAAGATGCCATCAGGCAATTTAATGACGGCGACCGCGCTGATCTGGCCGACAAAGAGCAAGTGCACGTGGATCACCTCATGGCGTACATGCCCGAGCAACTAAGCGAGACGGAAGTCGTTAGCGCCGTCGAAGCAGCAATTGCCGCCACCGGTGCCGAGTCAATGAAAGATATGGGCAAGGTGATGGGCATGCTTAAAGGGCAGCTTGCTGGCAAAGCGGATATGAGCCAGGTAAGCGGATTAATTAAGGCAAAACTAAGCTGATTTAGCCCGGGCTCGCCCAAATTCGTTTTTGCTCGACTTAAGGTCGGCTCAATTAAAAGCGTTAACTGCACTCTCACCTGCACAAGCGACTCGGTTCACTACAGCCTCCAACCCTTTTGTAAGCCTTAAAATGTAAGATCGCTTACAAACGCGGGCGTACCCCAAAACGAATTTCACCTTGGTTCATTTGCACCGATTTTAGAGACAGCAAGCGAAGCGCCAAGTTCGCTTCATTCGCTCGCTCAACCTCAACACCTAATTGTTTTAAGGTGCTGTTACTGATTGGGATAGCGCCAACTTTGATGTGAAAGTCGTCCTTAATTCCCAATTGCCCTTGGCGTATTACTGGCGTGCCATAGACACTTAAGGCCAAACGCGACTCGTCCAAAAAAAAGAAGAGCCGGTCAAAACGCTCGACGGCTTTACGAGCATCAGGGCTCACTTGCTCAACTTTGTCGAGGTTAATCACCGCTGCGATTTCAATCTCTTGATCGTTAAGAGTGGCGTGAATCCCATCGGATACTTGCAGTAAACGACGCCCGTCTTCATTCACCTTTAAGCTAGCGAGCAAGATCGCATTGAACTCAGCCTCGTTAAACACTACTTGCCCACTCAGAATGTCTCGCAGCTTACTGCCTAAAAATGCTTCGACGCCTTGCTTGCGAATCTGCTCACTAAGGGCATCAACGGCTTGCTGTTCAGCATTGGCTTGCCCGTCAAACCAAGATGGCAGACGCTGCATCGAATAAAACCCGGCTGCCACTGCTAGCGCGATCAACAATAAAGCCACTGAGATGAATTTGAACATAAGCCTTCTTTAGCGTGATGCGCAGATTAATTACGCTCTGGTTTAGATATCTTTGATGACACCTTGATACTCGGTGCGCTCACGACTTTGCATTTGCTTTAAATCAACGACAATTTTAAAGATCACGATAATGGCTAGCAACCAAATGGTTGATCCAAATTTCTCAACCAGCATCGCGCCAACGATTAAACCGACATGCATGATGAGAATTTGCGCATAAGGGCGAGTCATTAAACTTTTTGACTCGGCGCTTAACAAGCCACCACGCACAATAAAGTGCTCAATAAACCGGACGAAATGGCTGATTACTAGGGCAAGCAAACCCAAATAAATCACCGGCGCATGAAGATGGATGATGTTAAATAAGATCGCCGCGCCCTCACCGATTAAACCGTAGGCGTCACCGAAGGGAGAGTGACTATAATCAAGTGCTCCAAAATCAAGCAACTCCCACAAGAATAAACCATGGCCTATACAAAAGAAGCCATAGTGCAGCGCAAAGAAGAAACTCAACATGAGCGGCTCGAAAGCTCGCTTACGCATTGCCACCAAGATCATTTTAATGAGATTGAACCCGCCAATAATCAGGTTTTCAATCCAAAACAAACCAAGCACTAAGGTTACATCCCAATTGTAAAATAGCACCCCAATCAGTGGCACCAGGTTCGCGGCGACTAAGAACAGTGTTGAGAATGACCAGCTTTTATTCGGCATGGGTAATCGCGGTTTTGGAGCCATGCTCGTCGACACAAACAAAGGTAATGTTATTTTCAAACAGTACTGCTTCTGATTCGCGGTTATAACGCGCGCCATAAACTTTTACTAAATAGGAAACCGACGTTCGACCCACGCGTGTTTTCAAACAGTGAAATCGCAAAATCTGCCCTTTGCGAATTGGATGCTTGAACTCAACATTGTCTAAGGCGATAGTTACAAAGTGCTGCTCTGGGAAATCCAAGCTAACACGGATGTAAGCAATCTCATCAATCCACTTCAACAAAGTGCCGCCAAAAAGGCTGCCGTAATCGTTTAGATCAGCAGGTAAGACAATTTTATAGTGATCCATAGCGCTTGCTCGTTAGTTTGGTATGTCGTTTACCGGCCCAATTTGATAGGCCTACCTCGATTGTAGCCTAAGTTTTCACGACGAGCGCCGAATACGAATCGCTATTCATGCCAAGCTAGTTTCGACACAGCCAACGTACTGAGCAGGTATAATTGAGCGATGCAATACACACCGATCAATATTCGCCTGCAAACCAAGTCGCGACTGCTTGAGATTGAGTTTGACGACGCCGTATTCACCTTGCCTTGTGAGTATCTGCGAGTGCATTCGCCATCCGCCGAAGTGCAAGGCCATGGCCCGGGCCAAGAAGTGCTTCAGGTAGGCAAAGAGGAGGTTAACATTGTTGCGATCGAACCAGTCGGCAATTATGCTGTAAGGCTGATTTACAGCGATTCACATAATTCGGGTCTGTATTCTTGGGATTATCTGCACGAATTGGGTCTAGAGCGTCAACAAAAATGGCGAGACTATTTAGATCGATTGCAATCCGCAGGACATACGCGAACACCTCAAGTCAACGATCACTACTTAGTTTGAGCAACAAAATAGACTGAGCAGGAATGACAAGCAGCTACTATGAACGACAACGATAAAACTCATTTTGGCTATCGCCAAGTTGACACCGAAGAAAAACAAAACTTGGTAGGCCAGGTTTTTCATTCCGTCGCCCACAACTACGATGTGATGAACGACGCCATGTCGTTAGGCGTACATCGTGCCTGGAAATGGTTTGCGGTAGCGCAAAGCGGCGTTGGTATCGGCGACATCGTACTCGATCTGGCCGCTGGCAGCGGTGATTTATCGCTCAAGTTTGCTGACAAAGTTGGGCCACAAGGCCATGTGATTATCACCGACATCAACGAAAGCATGTTGGCCGAAGGGCGCAACCGCGTGACCAACGCGGGCGTGGTTGAAAACGTCAGTTATAGTTTAGTCAATGCCGAACAGCTACCCTTCCCCGACAATCATTTTGACTGCATTGCGATTAGCTTTGGTCTGCGCAATGTCACACACAAAGAACAAGCCCTTGCCTCAATGCAGCGCTGTCTGAAACCGGGGGGCAGAGCCATTATTTTGGAATTCTCTCAGCCAACCAACCCGGCGTTTCGCACTGTTTATGATGCTTACTCATTTAATGTAATTCCTTGGCTTGGTGAGTTTATTGCTAAAGATCGGGATTCGTATCAATACTTGGTTGAATCAATCCGCCAACATCCGCCGCAAGAAGAACTCAAGCAAATGATGTTGGACGCTGGGTTTGATCGGGTTCGATATCACAATCTTACCGGCGGAGTGGTTGCCCTGCACATTGGGTACAAGTACTAGTATGCTGCTGCAATTTTTTGAACTAGCTAGCAACAAAGCACTGGAGTTTGACTCAGGCACTCGTGCTCGACTTGATAAATTGCAAGGGCGCACGCTCTGCCTGCACATTACTTCACTGAATCAAAGTGTGGTTTTAACCCCACAGGCAAGCGGCCTTGAATTCTCCAGTATTATTCCTGAACACGTCGATGTCACACTCAAGGCAAGCCTGCCAGCGTTGGTTAAATTGGGCCGAGATGGATTAGACGACGCAGAACTAGAACCCGGAGAATTAGAGATCATCGGCGACCCACTGGTTGGCCAGCGATTTGCCCAGCTTATCGCACAATTGGATATTGATTGGGATGAGCTATTAAGCGATCAATTCGGCCCGTCTCCAGCAAAAGTCATTTCATCGGTCGCGGTATCGGCCGCCGCGCTCGCAAAAGAAGGTCGTGCAAAGTTACACGAATTCGTATTACAAGGCATAAAAGAGAATGACGACATGTTCGCCGACCCGCTGAGTGCGCGAGAAAGCAAAGACCAAATCGACGCGCTCGCGACTCAAGTCACACAATTGGAAAAACGTTTAAAGGCTTTACTGGATCGTGTCTAACTCACCTTCTCGACTAAAGCGGCTTTGGCACATTCGCAAAGTAATCCGAAAATACAATCTGCTTAGCTTGCTAGATGATGTCGAGCTGTCAAGCGCCGCACGTTTGGCCTTAGGAATCAGCCTTGGCTCAAGTAATAGCGAAGCCAACACAAATCATGATCGGGGCGAACGCATTCGACTGGCGCTTGAAGAACTCGGCCCGGTGTTTGTTAAACTCGGCCAAGCCTTATCCACAAGGCCGGATTTATTGCCTCACGATATCGCGCTTGAGCTACGCAAGTTGCAAGATCAAGTGCCCCCCTTTGATGCTGAGCATGCGCTGGAGATTATTCAACGCAATTTCGGGGAAGACTATCAACGTATTTTCAAATCGGTCGACACTCAGCCCTTGGCTTCGGCCTCGGTCGCGCAAGTGCATGCGGCGGTACTGAACGATGGCTTGGCGATCAAGGGGCAAAACGGCGAGTACAACGCCGACATTGTCATCAAAGTGATCCGGCCAGGCATTATCAAACAGATTGAAAGTGACCTAGCGGTGATGCACAGCGTCGCCCATTTTTTGCAAAAGCATTGGTCGCGTGGTGCGCAATTTCGCCCAGTAGACGTGGTCAAGGAATACGAGTTGACCATTCGCGGCGAACTCGACTTGCGCATTGAAGCCGCCAACGGTTCTCGCATGGGAGCTAACTTTGAAGACAGCGATCTAATTTACGTGCCGAGAATTTATTGGGATTACACTACCGAATCCGTGCTGGTTATGGAGCGCATATACGGCACCTCAATTCGTGACATCGACACATTAAGGCAAAAAGGCCATGATCTGGAAAAGCTGGCCGCTGACGGCGTTAATACCTTTTTCAAGCAAGCCTTTGAAGATAACTTTTTTCATGCTGACATGCACGCTGGCAATATATTTGTCTCAGACAAAGGCGGCTGGATCGCCATTGATTTTGGCATTATGGGCACGCTCACCGAGGCCGACAAACAAACTCTGGGGCAAATGCTGCTGGGCTTTTTTAACCGTGACTATCGCGCCATCGCGAAAGCGCATTTGCAAGCCGGTTGGATCGCAAAAAACACCAACACCGAAGAGTTCGAACAAGCCATTCGAGTGGTATGCGAACCTAACTTTGCCAAACCCCTTGCAGAAATTTCCTTCGGGCAAGTACTCATGCAATTGTTTCAGACCGTAAGACGATTTGAAATGCCAGTACAGCCTCAACTGGTTTTGCTATACAAAACACTATTGAATATCGAAGGCTTGGGGCGCCAACTCTATCCGCAGCTTAATCTTTGGGATACGGCAAAACCGTTTCTTGAACAATGGATGAAAGATCAACTTTCGCCTAAAGCAGTATTGGCCGACCTGCAACGCGACTGGCCTCAATGGCGTGCTCTGTTGCCGCAGTTGCCCACCTTGATTGAGGCGAAGTTGCAACAAAGTCAGACTCCTACGCCAAAAAACTCCAATACTGGATTAGCCCTGTTGACCCTGCTCGGTTTACTACCCAGCGCCGCCGCATTGGGCCTGACACCAGTGCCGGAACTGCTGCAAGTTCTTGGCTTAGGCTTGAGCGGCATTTGCGCGCTCTGGCTAGCCAAACGCAAGCACTGATACTGCACCACAAAGATTTTCTAAATCTGCTTTTGCTGGACGAGCCTAAAATTGGCTCACCGAGTTTTACTTGCACCATTACACCGATGGCGTGTAGCCTTAAGCACTAAATCAACAAATAAACGGGGTAAAAACCTATGGGACTCTTTGATTTCGCTGCCAATATTGGCAAAAAAGTATTTGGTATTGGTGACGCCGATGCCGCCGATCAAATTAAGGAAAATATTGAAGCCAACAATCCAGGTGTTAACGGCCTAACTGTGTCTCTTGATGACGAAGTATGCTCTTTGGGCGGCGAGTGCGACAGCGTGGAAGCCAAAGAAAAGACCGTGCTGATGGCGGGCAATATGAAAGGCGTGGCGTCAGTAAATGCAGATGCCTTGAATGCACCTGAGCCAGAAGCGCCGATTGAAGTTGAGTATTACACTATTCAAAGTGGCGACACTCTTTGGGCGAT
>CALAKU010000101.1 GCA_937922925.1 uncultured Arenicella sp.
TTTAGTGGTTACATCAGATAAGGCCTCTTTTTGTTCGTCTTGGGCTTTTTTCTCGTCTTCGGAAAGCGCAAGATCGCCTTTGCTTACCGACTTCAGGGTTTTCTCTTGATAGTCTCCTACGCTTGAAACCAGCCATTCATCAACGGGGTCGCTTAACAATAAGACCTCGATGCCTTTCTTACTAAAGACTTCCAAGTGCGGTGAGCCTTTGGCGGCTTCATAGGTCTCAGCGGTGATGTAGTAGATACCGTCTTGACCGTTTTGCATTCGTGAGATGTAGTCGTCAAGCGAAACGGTTTGAGATGCGTCGCTTCCATTCGTTGATGCAAATCGAAGTAGGGGGGTAATTTTGTCTTTGTTGGCCATATCTTCGACCACGCCTTCTTTGATGACTTGACCAAATTCGCCCCAAAAATCTTGATATGCATCGGCGTCGTCTTTTGCGAGTCGGCTGAGCTCGTCCAGCACGCGTTTGACCGCGCGGGCTTTGATTTTGCCAACATCTCGATCGCTTTGTAAAATTTCACGAGACACGTTCAACGGCAAGTCTTGCGAGTCAATCACGCCCTTAACAAATCTTAAGTAGTTCGGCATGAGAGCCTCTGGCTCATCCATGATAAAAACCCGGCGAACGTACAGTTTGATGCCTTTACGGGTTTCTCGGTTCCATAAATCGAAAGGCGCCTTCTTTGGAATAAAGAGTAGAGAGGTATATTCCATATTGCCTTCGACCTTGTGATGCAAGGTCGATAGCGGCGGCTCAGTGTCGTAGCTTAGGCTTTGATAAAAACCTTGGTACTCTTCATCGCTGATGTCGTTTTTGGGTCGAGCCCAAAGAGCTGTGCCCTTATTTACCGCCTCATATTCGCGTTCAGCGTCGGTGTCTTCATTGCCTTGTTCGTCAAACGATGGCGGCGCTAGCATTTTAATCGGTAGCGAAATATGTTCTGAATACTTGTTGATGATGTGTTTCAAACGAAAATCATCAAGGTATTCATTTTCCTGTTCGCGCAAATGAAGGGTGATGCTGGTTCCAACTTGTGCTTCATCTGTGGCGGTGATCGTGTATTCGCCTTTGCCATCAGATTCCCAAACTGTGCCGCCATCGGTGCCTGCTTTGCGACTGACTAAGGTGACTTTGTCGGCGACCATAAATACTGAGTAAAAGCCGACCCCGAATTGACCAATCAGATCTAGCTTATCGTCGCCGTTTTTGCCTTTGTTTTGTGACAAGGCTTCCATGAATTTTTTTGTACCAGAGCGAGCGATCGTACCGATATTTTCAATGACTTCTTCTTGAGTCATGCCAATACCATTGTCCCGAATGGTAAGCGTGTTGGCGTCTTTGTCGGTAGAAATGGTCACTGCCAGCTCTTCATCTTGGCTAAGTAGCTCGGCGTTGGTCAAGGCTTCAAAACGCCTCTTGTCGATGGCATCGGAGCTATTGGAAATAAGCTCTCGTAGAAAAATCTCTTTTTGTGAATAAAGAGAATTAATCATCAAGTCTAATAACTGACTGATTTCGGTTTGAAAAGAGTGAGTTTGGGGTTTGCTCATGGTTATATTCGTTGTTTAATGTAATCCGATGCCGCAGTTATAAGGGTTTACTAGGGTTTTTCAAGCGTTTGCTTTTAAGGAAATTTTGCTGTTTTTCGTTGACGCAATTTCGCCCAATCAGTATAGTCGCGCCTCGGCATTTCAGACGGCACCGAGTAGTCCCAATTGCGGTGTCTGTTTGAAGAGTCGGGGTGTAGCGCAGTCTGGTAGCGCATCTGGTTTGGGACCAGAGGGTCGGGGGTTCGAATCCCTCCACCCCGACCATTTAGCCGAGCTTGGTTAAAAGGTTTGGATAAGTTGAGCGCCCGTAGCTCAACTGGATAGAGCAACGGCCTTCTAAGCCGTAGGTTACAGGTTCGAGTCCTGTCGGGCGCGCCATAATCGACGTTTTGCAGTATCCAGCAAAGACCTTAGGCAAAAAAATGGCCAAGAATATGGTGACTGTAGCTCAGTTGGTAGAGCCCCGGATTGTGATTCCGGTGGTCGTGGGTTCGAGCCCCATCAGTCACCCCATTTTGCTGACTGGTGTGCAGATAGAGTTGTTGATCAACTTGTCGGTTGGCCAGTCAAGCAAAAAACTGAAAAATAATGCGCGAGAGTGGCGGAATTGGTAGACGCGCTGGATTTAGGTTCCAGTGTCTTACGGCGTGAGAGTTCGAGTCTCTCCTCTCGCACCATTATTTTTGTAAGTTTACGGTAGTTAAGAAGATCTTAAGGAAACGAGTTTTCGTGTTTTTTGTCGGCTCAGGGCTGTTTTTTTTATTTTTGTAGGTCTTTGGGCTCTAAGAAGGAGCTGTGGAAACGGTTTTCATCGTCTCTTTTTGGCTCAGGGCTGTTTTTGGCTCAGGGCTGTTTTCGGCTCAGGGCTGTTTTTTTCGGGGCCAAGGGCCTAGTCATACGTGGGCTTCGTCACACTTAAGGAAGTGGCTTCTCGGGGCTTATCTCTCCACATTTCTCCAGAGATTAAAGGCTTTTTCATTAGGTGCTTCTTTGCTCTTGTTCTTGGCTTGAAACAATGAGTTTTGGAGTTCTTTACTTTAATTGAGCTGTCGGTTTAGTTTCACCGGTTTTCTGGAATGATTTTCCTTTTTGGTTTGGCGCTTGGCCGGGCCTAATTTTTGCTTGATTTAGCGTTTTCACTTTTATTGGCAGGTGGTATCATCGCGCCCCTAAAATCGGGCCTCACAAGAGGTTCAAGCCATAAAACAATCAAACTCAAAGACTGCCCATGCAAGCTTCTGTCGAAAAAACCAGCGCTATTGGTCGCAAACTCAGTGTCGTCGTTCCTGCTGACAAAATTGAGTCAGCGATCCAAGGACGCCTGAAACAACTTTCTAAGCGCGTAAAAATTCAAGGCTTTCGCCCCGGCAAAGTGCCGATGAAAATCGTCGAGCAGCAATACCGTGGTACGGCGACTAACGATGTGCTTGGTGAGCTTATCCAAACGAGTTTGCAAGAGGCCTTGCAAGATCAAGACGTCGTACCGGCTGTGCAGCCCGACATCATGCCTGAGGCGCCTGTTGAGAAGGGCAAAGACTTTTCTTATATCGCCAGTTTCGATGTCTATCCTGAGTTCAGCAAGTTAGATTTAGAAGGCATCAAGGTAAGTAAGCCCGAGAGCCAAATTGGCGAAGACGATGTTGATCGCGTTATTGAGAATATGCGCAAACAACAATTAACTTGGACAGAGCGCAAACGCAAAGCCAAGAAAGGCGACCGCGTGATGATCGATTTTACCGGCACGGTTGATGGCGAAGAATTCGAAGGCGGGGCAGCCGTTGATTACCCGATTGTTGTCGGCGAAGGCCAAATGTTGCCTGACTTTGAAAAGGGCGTACAAGGCATGAAAGCGGGCGAGAGCAAAGACGTTGAAGTTGTCTTCCCGGATGATTACCAGGCTGATCTTGCTGGTAAAACCGCCATTTTCAAAATCGAAGCAAAAACGGTTTCCGAATCGGTATTACCTGAGGTAGACGAAGATTTTATCAAGGGCTTTGGAATTGAAAGCGGCGATGTGGATGAGTTGCGCAAAGAAGTGCAAGCCAACCTTGAGACCAACCTTGAAACTCAATTGAGTTCGCAAGTGCGTCAGCGCACTTTTGATGCCTTGCTTGAGCAAAACGAAGTCGAGATGCCGCTTAAAATGGTTCAGGAAGAAGCGTCGCGAATGGTCGAGGAACAAAAAAATCAGATGCGCATGCAGGGTATTGACGACAAGCTCTTGGAGAACTTTCCGGCCCCAGAATTTGATGTGCTCAAACCCCAGGCTCAGAAGCGCGTTGCACTTGGTCTCCTAATGATGGAAATCATTCAAAAGAATGAAATGAAACCAGACGACAGCAGAGTAAACGAGCGTATCGAGAAGATGGCCGCGTCGTATGAGGACCCTACTGAGTTCATTGAGTACTACAAGTCAAACCAGCAAGCGTTGTCGCAAGTGCAATCTATTGTCCTTGAAGAACAGGTAGTTGATTTGCTGCTTGAAAAAGCCGATGTTGAAATTGAAAAAATTGACGCCAAAGAACTACTAAATATGCAGTAACAATCTCGCATACAGCGCCGCTTGCACACTAAATTTGAATGTTTGGGGCTATACTTTGGAACTTAATCTGCTCAGTCTAAACCAATTATGACAAATCACTTCGGAATCCAAACCCCATATTCGAATCAGCCCAGTGGTAGCCAATCACAAGAACCCAGTGCTGCGGGCGGCCTTGTGCCGATGGTTGTTGAATCGACTGGGCGAGGCGAGCGTGCCTACGACATTTATTCTCGGCTCCTAAAAGAGCGGGTCATTTTTCTAGTCGGCCAAGTAGAAGACTATATGGCCAATTTGATTGTGGCCCAGATGTTGTTTTTGGAGTCGGAAAACCCAGATAAAGACATCAGCCTGTATATCAATAGCCCCGGCGGCTCGGTAACCGCAGGGATGGCGATTTACGATACCATGCAATTTATTAAGCCAGATGTGAACACCGTCTGCATTGGCCAAGCGGCCAGTATGGGCGCCTTGTTACTGGCTGCGGGCTCGGCTGGCGGGCGCTACGCATTGCCGCATGCTCGAATTATGATTCATCAGCCACTTGGCGGCTATCAAGGCCAAGCATCAGACATTGATATTCACGCTAAAGAAATTCTTCGGATTCGCGAAGAAATGAATGAGATTTTGGTTCGTCATACAGGTCAAAAAATCAAAAAGATTCAACAAGATACCGAGCGTGATAACTTTATGTCTGCCGAAGAGTCTAAGGATTACGGTTTGGTAGACGAAGTCATCGAAAAGCGACCAGACTAAGGCACACATCTGCGCTGGGAGCGCCGTTGAGGTTTAGTAGGCCCGTATAACGAATTGATTTTGGCTTCTAAACCACAAAAATGCGTAAGTTTTGGCATTTAAAGTCTGTCTCTATATAGGTTACAATTTTGCGACAACCCGAGATTCGTTGTGACGAAGGTATCGGGAATACAACGCCGACAATCCAAGGGGCACTATGAGCGACGACAACAAGAATAGTGAAGACAACAAATTACTTTATTGTTCTTTCTGTGGCAAAAGCCAACACGAAGTACGCAAGCTAATTGCGGGCCCATCAGTATTCATTTGCGATGAATGCGTTGATCTGTGCGAAGACATCATTCGCGAAGAGACCATTGAAGACATCGCCAAAAGCGAAGACAAAGAGGCGTTTCCTACCCCAAACGAAATTCATACAGGGCTAGACGACTACGTTATCTCTCAAGAAGACGCCAAGAAGGTGTTGTCGGTTGCCGTTTACAATCACTACAAGCGTATTCGTGGTCAAGAGAATGAGAATGATGTTGATATTGCTAAAAGTAATATTTTGCTCATTGGCCCCACCGGGTCCGGAAAAACGTTACTGGCCGAAACATTGGCAAAACAACTCAATGTGCCATTCACGATTGCCGACGCCACGACGCTCACCGAAGCTGGCTATGTTGGCGAAGACGTAGAAAATATTATTCAAAAGCTGCTGCAAAAGTGCGATTACGATGTTGAGAAAGCTCAGATCGGCATCGTCTATATCGACGAAATCGACAAGATTTCTCGCAAAGCGGATAACCCATCCATCACTCGAGATGTCTCCGGCGAAGGTGTGCAACAAGCTCTTTTGAAGCTGATTGAGGGCACTACCGCGTCTGTACCTCCACAAGGCGGTCGCAAACATCCTCAGCAAGAGTTCTTGCAGGTTGATACACGCAACATCTTATTTATCTGCGGCGGTGCATTTGCTGGCCTAGATCAAATTATTCGAGATCGTTCAGAGAAGAGCGGTATTGGTTTTGGAGCGCAGGTTCACAGCAAAACGGATAACCCGTTTGTTTCAGAGCATCTCAAAAAGCTTGAGCCAGAAGATTTGGTTCGCTACGGCTTGATTCCCGAGTTTATTGGTCGCCTACCGATTATCGCCACGCTTGAAGAGCTTGACGAAGACGCGCTGATGACAATCCTAACTCAGCCGAAGAACGCCTTAGTAAAGCAGTATCAGCGTTTGCTCAAACTGGATGGAGTTGATTTGGAAATTCGTGAGGACGCCCTGCGCGAAGTAGCCAAAAAGGCAATGGCCCGCAAAACGGGTGCTCGAGGTCTTCGCTCGATTCTTGAGAACGCCTTACTCGAAACGATGTACGAATTGCCATCACAAGAAGGGGTTCAAAAAGTCTCCGTTGATGCCAGCACGATTATCGAAGGCGCCCGGCCGCTTTACATCTACGAAGAACAGGAAGCCGCTGAAAAATCCGCTTAGTTAGGATTTGACTCTTTTTTGGCCGCGCTTGGGGCTTGATTAACCCAAGCGCGCTCCCATATTACTGGCAATAACAGTAACTATACTGCTCGGCGGCGATAATGACCGGCCATTGGCGGTGGCGGCAGATCAGCCGCCGGTTCGATTAAACTACGAGAGATTATGTCAGAAGAAGAATTTCCGATTGATTACGCCACGTCATTTCCTCTGTTGCCATTGAGAGATGTTGTGGTTTTCCCCTATATGGTCATCCCCTTGTTTGTGGGGCGCGACAAGTCTATTGCTGCGTTGGAACTAGCAATGGAGAACGGCAAGCAAATCGCCTTAGTTGCTCAACACGATGCTGCTCACGAGGAGCCGAGTATTGATCAGGTATACCAAGTTGGAGTGTTGGCACATATTCTTCAGCTACTTAAGTTGCCCGACGGTACGGTTAAGGTATTGGTCGAAGGCAAGCAACGCATCCATCTCGATAGCATTGTCGAAGAAGAATGTTTTAAGGCGTCTGTGTCGCCGATCTCTAGTGCTGGCGTACCTAGCAGCGAAGAAGAAGTTGCCCTTCGAACGGTGCTCAGCGAGTTTGAAAATTACAGCAAAATCAGCTCTAAAGTCGCGGCAGAGGCATTAAGCCAGCTAAAGAGTATTGATGATTTAGACCGTTTGGTCGATACCATCGCGGCCCTGATTGATCTCAAACTCGAAGACAAGCAGTACCTTCTCGAAGCGGATGATTTGGCTGAGCGAATGGACCATATCTTATCGTTTATGGAATCCGAGCTTGATATGGCCAGGGTCGAGAAAAAGATTCGTGGACGCGTCAAAAAACAAATGGAGAAAAGCCAGCGCGAGTATTATTTGAATGAGCAAATGAAGGCCATTCAAAATGAGCTTGGCGAATCGGAAGACGGCCAGAACGAAATCGACGAGCTGCAAGCGAAAATTGACGACTCAGGTATGAGTAAAGAGGCCAAAGAGAAAGTCGATGCCGAGCTCAAAAAGTTAAAAATGATGTCCCCAATGTCGGCGGAAGCCGCCGTCGTGCGCAATTACATAGACTGGATTGTGCAAGTGCCATGGAAGAAACGAACCCGGGTACGCAGCGATATCGATGCCGCACAATCCATCTTAGACGAAGACCATTACGGTTTGGAGAAAGTCAAAGAACGCATTCTTGAGTATCTCGCCGTGCAGCAGCGTTTGAAAAAAATGAAAGGGCCGATACTTTGTTTGGTCGGGCCGCCGGGCGTAGGTAAAACATCTCTAGGTAAATCGATTGCTAAATCGACAAATCGAAAATTTATAAGAATGTCATTGGGCGGTGTTCGAGACGAGGCCGAGATACGCGGTCACCGCCGAACTTACATTGGCTCTATGCCAGGTAAGATCATCCAAAATATGTCTAAAGTTAAAACACGCAATCCGCTGTTTTTGCTTGACGAGATAGACAAGATGGCCGCCGACTTTCGGGGTGACCCGGCGTCGGCCATGCTCGAAGTATTAGACCCAGAGCAAAACTCGACATTTGCCGATCACTATCTTGAAGTTGATTACGACTTGTCGGAAGTGATGTTTGTCGCAACCGCCAATAGCCTAAATATTCCGGGCCCTTTATTAGACCGCATGGAAGTAATTCGTCTTGAAGGTTATACCGAAGACGAAAAGCTCAATATTGCGCGGCGTTATTTAGTGAGTAAGCAAAAGAAAAACAATGGCCTAAGAGACTCCGAGATTGAAATTGAGGACTCGGCCATCGTCGATCTAATTCGCTATTACACGCGCGAAGCGGGTGTTCGTGGTCTAGAGCGAGAAATAGCCAAGATTTGTCGCAAAGTGACTAAGCAATTGGTGATGAATGGCGAACTCAGTTTAGTGCGCATTAATTCGGATAGCCTGGCTGAGTATTCGGGAGTTCGAAAATTCAATTTTGGTTCAGCCGAAGAAGAAGATCGTATTGGCCAGGTAACCGGCTTGGCGTGGACCTCGGTTGGTGGCGAATTGTTGTCGATCGAATCGGCCCTAATGCCGGGCAAGGGCAAGCAAACCTATACCGGTAAGCTTGGTGACGTGATGCAAGAATCTATTCAAGCCGCAGTGACAGTAGTTCGCTCTCGCGCCATTGCGTTGGGCATCGACACAGATTTCTTTGCCCAACACGATTTCCACATCCATGTTCCAGAGGGCGCTACGCCCAAAGATGGGCCAAGTGCCGGTATTGGTATGTGCACCGCCTTGATTTCAGCTGCGACAAAGATACCCGTTAAGTCGGAAGTTGCCATGACCGGCGAAATAACGCTCAGAGGCGAAGTGTTACCAATAGGTGGGCTCAAAGAGAAGTTATTGGCTGCGCATCGAGGTGCGATCAAAACGGTCATTATTCCCAAAGAAAATGAAAAAGATCTAGCGGAAATTTCCGATGAAGTTAAAGCCGATTTAACGATTGTACCGGTTAAATGGATTGATGAAGTCTTGGAAATTGCGCTCACGCAAGTGCCTCAGGCGAAAGCAAGCGGTGAGAAGGGCGATAAAAAGTCTAAATCATCGTCTTCCAAAGCCAAGATTAATGAAACAACGCATCGTCACTAAGATGTTTTAAATTGTTTGCTTGGCTGCTGACTAAGTAGCCAAGCAGAAACCATATCTTATATAAATCAATATCCTGCCTCAGTCTTTTAATATATTGAGTTAAATACACGCTATTCTAAAATCCTCTGAATCCCGCGTCATTACTGCGTTTCCTGAAAAAAAATCATCTGTCAATATTGTTTTTCTTGATCAAAACCTAGATGATACGGCGGTGGTTGCGGTGGAGCTGTATGTCTTAGTTTCGCGATTACACAACGATGCATTCATCGGGTTGGAGGACGCTCGTAAACGCTATTTAAAACGAGAGTTCTCGCAATTATTGGGGATGAGGAATCTTTTTACCCAAACGTTTTTTTGAGAGGGGGCGTGCTATCACGGAGCCGATTTCCGGCTTTAACAAATGGCACGAACATCATTAATTGATGCTCGCTCAAACAAATTTGTACCTACAAACAATTCGTAAAACCTAAATTACGTAAAACCTAAAATTAAGAGGAACTTAGTGTGAACAAATCTGAATTGATCGACATGGTGGCTGACAAAGCCGACATTTCAAAGTCAGCTGCTGGCGAAGCTTTAGATGCTGTCCTTAGCGGTATTACTGGCGCATTGAAAAAAGGCGACAGTGTTACTTTTGTTGGTTTTGGCACTTTTTCTGTGAGCAAACGTGCTGCACGTGACGGCCGTAACCCTCGCACTGGTGAGACCATTAAAATTGCTGCGTCTAACCAAGCAAAATTCAAAGCGGGTAAAGCCTTAAAAGACGCTTTGAACTAATCTTTGCAAGGAGGGCGTTACCAGAGTCGGCTTTGTATCAAAAAACTAAAAAAGCCGCTTGCAAGGCATTATTGTTCTGGTATTATCGCCCTCCGATTCAGGCCAAGATCGTAAACTTTTTTAAGGTGGCGTTCTCGGTCAAAATGGGTGCTTAGCTCAGTTGGTAGAGCATCGCCCTTACAAGGCGAGGGTCAGTGGTTCAAGTCCACTAGCACCCACCAGTCTAAATTTGGAGCGGTAGTTCAGTTGGTTAGAATACCGGCCTGTCACGCCGGGGGTCGCGGGTTCGAGTCCCGTCCGCTCCGCCATTTATTAGGCAAAAAAAGACGAGCTAAATGCTCGTCTTTTTTTTTGCCTGATTTATTCGCCGAGCAAACTTCCAATTAGTTTGATTCGAGATAACGGCCACCATACTTTGCCCGAATTCCTTCTCTGAAAGGCGAGTAAAAATAGTAAGAGTGAATTCTAGGAATCAACACTTTTGCCGACCAACCGCGAGCGAGAGTAATGTCGCTCGCGATTTATCTCAATAGCACTGCGTCACACATAAAGCCCTGCGTTTGCCTGTGCTTAATGAGTCTCGCCAGTTTAATACCAAAGTTAACGCCTTATTCGGTCACTGGTTTGCCATCCACGTCGACGATAAATAGCTCACCAAGATTCGCCTTGCGAATTTCTTGCTCTATTTTTTCTCTATCCCCAACGACGACCCACAACATCTGGTCTGGACGCATGTGATCTTTGGCGGATTGATTGACCTGCTCTAGACCAATGCCGCGCAATTCACTCACATATTTATCCCAGTAACTTTCATCTAGGTCGTAACGAACCAAGGTCAAAATATCCGATTCAATAGCGCCCGACGATTCCCATCGACCCGGAAGAGTCAGAGTACGTTTGTCTAGTGATCGGCCCAGTTCACTTTCAGATGCAGGCCTTGAGCTCGCTATCTCTGAGAGCTCTTTATGGATTTCCGCCATTGATTCTGCTGTTTTATCAGTCTGAACCGGCGCGTAGGTGATAAAAGGCCGTTGCGAGGCAGTGCCTCGTATAATGCTGCGGGCACCATAAGACCAGCCTTTGTCTTCGCGCAAATTTAGATTAATACGAGAGTTGAAACTCGCACCAAGGACCTCGTTCATTAACTGCAGGGCCAGTTCGCCATCGAAACCATATTTAGGCAGCATTTTGGTGGCGATAATCGCTGACTGATCTGAGCCGGGTCGATCCAGCAAATACACTTTGGACTTTTCTAGTGACTCAATGTCGCTGATGTTCTTATCAGGCGCTGCTTTGTTGCTCAAGTTAGCGAAGTGCTTTTCAGCCAGAGGCTTTAACTCGTCCATGCTGATATTGCCAGTAACAACTAGGGTGCCATTTGGGGCAGTGAACCAAGCTTCGTGATAGCGCTTTAAATCATCGACCTGAATTGCCGTCACACTGGCCTCGCTACCCGAGCCGGAAAATGGCGCCGCATAGGCATGATCTTCGCCGTACAAGAGCGTTGGCATAAGCCTCAGAGCGGCACCAAAAGGTGAGTTTTTCTCTTGTGCTATGGCCGCTAATTGTTGTTTTCTGAGACGTTCGAGCTGATCGCTTGGAAAACTCGGGTTCAGTATTACATCGGAGTAAATCGCCAATGATGCGTCAAGATTTTCTTTAAGGGTATTTAGGCTGATTCTTGAGGAGTCAAGGTTGGCTTCGGCACCGAGTCTCGTCCCCATTTGCGCTAACTCACTGCTAATTTCGAGCGCATTGTACTTATCTGTCCCTTCGTCGAGCATCGCCATTGTTAGGTTGGCGGTGCCGGCTTTAACGCCTTGATCGGCGGCATAGCCTGCATCAAACACCATTTGCATACGCACCACGGGAACGGATGGGCGTTCAGCCAAAATGATGTCTAGGCCGTTATTGAGTTTGGCGCGTTGTAGCCGATCAAATTGAACGATTGGTGGTGCTCCAATCTCGGGTATGCCTGCGCTTCGGTCTACCTTCGACTCACTGACTGTATAGTCTTTAAAGGGCAGAACTCGCAAAGCGTATTCGCCGTCACTCAACCACTCTCGAGTAGTATTCATTACCTCTTTGGCGGTAGCATTGTTGAAGGTTTCAAATTGCTTTAAGAATGAATTCGGATCGCCCGAGTAGACTTGATGTTCAGCGAGTGTATCCGCTTTACTGGCTGCGCTTTCCAAGCCTCGTAGAGCGCTCGCTCGCGCGGCATTTCTGACCCGCTCGAGCTCTTGTTTGTTGGGGCCTTTTTGCATGAAGCGCTCGAGTTCTTCATCAATCGCTTGATCAATGTAATCGAGATCGTCTTCATTTAATGCCGTAGCGACCACCCCGAATAAACCACCAATTTCAGAATTAAACGAAAAAGCCGATATGTCGGAGGCTTTTTGCTCATTAAAGACCAAACGATTGTACAAACGTGAACGCTTGTCTGACGACAGCACACCCGATGCCAAGCTCAACAGCATGGCTTCATCGGAACCCCATTCAGGAATGTTCCAGATTTTATATAGCCTTGCCTGGGGCACACGGTCGTACATGATTTGTTCTTGTTTGCCACTGCGTTTTGCGATCCAACGCGCTTGCCGCAGCAGCGGCGGGCCTGCATCTATGTGGCCAAAATATTTTTTGACCAACGCCAGCGCTTCATCCGGATCAACATCGCCCGACAGAGTCACGGTGGCGTTTGCGGCACCGTATTTGGTTTTAAACCACTCATGAACATCGTCAACGGTCGCGGCGTTTAAATCGTCCATAGACCCAATCACGCTCCACGAGTAAGGATGCCCCTCGGGGTACACACTCTCGAGGATTGTTGAAAAAACTCGTCCATACGGTTGGTTCTCGCCCTGTCTTTTTTCGTTTTTAACCACATCGCGTTGCTCATCCAATTTGGCTTGATCTATCGCTCCGAGCAAGTGCCCCATGCGGTCTGACTCCATCCACAGAGCCATTTCTAAGGCGTTTTTGGGCACCACTTGATAATAATTAGTACGATCTTGATTGGTGGTGCCATTCATTCCGGTTGCGCCGACGCGGTCAAAAGGTTTGAACCAGTCGTCATTGTAATTTTCAGAGCCATTGAACATGAGGTGCTCAAACAAGTGAGCGAAGCCGGTGCGGCCTTGTTTTTCGTCTTTCGAGCCAACGTGATACCAGACGTTCACAGCAACAATTGGAGCCTTTGTGTCTTGATGAACAATTAGAGTTAGGCCATTGTCCAAAACCATCTTTTTATAGGGGATGGCCAACTCATTTGTATCGGCTGCGTTATCTGCCTTTGCTTGGGCCGCCGATATGAGCACTGAGGCATGGACTTGAAGCATCAATAAACAAGTTAGCACGGCAAAAAAATAAAAAATGGAGCGTCGATTGAAAGTCAGCCTGCAGCTAGATGTTCTCTGCGATGGGCTAATGTTGGGGGTTTTGTGTAGTCTAGAGACAAAGTTCATAGGGTAATCCAGAGTTAATAAATCAAGTGATTCGTAGTCTAATCGTCGTCTGATATATGCCTTGGGTCGCATTCGAGCACTCAAATGAATAACTCGTCGGGCGTGTGATCCAAAATCAAAAACAGCTAATTCACAGTCGACTATAACAAAAGACCCATTAAGGTCGATTTTACTCCCAGAATTGACTGCAACTTCGGGCTTGGGCTTGGGCTCTTGCCTCGGCTATAATCCGCCCTCTGATCAAAAGACAAGACGATTTTCGTCTAAGCCCGCAGGAACAACTATGTTAACTGAGATTCGTGATCGATCATCTGGTTGGTTTGCTTGGATTATTGCCAGCATTATTATTATCCCGATGGCCTTTTTCGGCATACAGCAATATGCCACGACCGAGCCTAATCCAACCATTGTTGAAATTGGGGAGCAAAAAATCACACAATCTGAGTATCAGCAACGCTTGCAGCAAGAGCAAAATCGTTTGCGTGAGACCAACCCTGCGTTAGCCGACTCGGATCTACTCAATAGTGAGTTTTACAAGCAGCAAGTGCTGCAAAGCTTAATCAACCGAGGCTTGACCACGCACGTTGCGCAAGAGAATAACTATCGAGTTGACGAAGAGCAGGTCAATGAGTTGATTCGTAATGACCCGTCATTTCAAACTGACGGCAAATTTGACCCGGCTGTTTATCAAGCCATTTCCGTAACCAGCTTAGGCGGCGCAGAGGGATTGCGTAATCAAGTGCGAACCAATGCTCGTGTGCGCCAGGTGATCTCCGGTTATAACGAGTCGGCTATCGTATTGCCGAGTGAGGTTCGAGCCTTGCTTGAGATTCAAACCGAAAAACGCAGTTTTAATCACATTACGGTTAAACAAAGCGATTTTCGCGACCAAGTTGAGGTAAGCGAAGACGAAATCGCCACCTACTACCAGGACAATCTCGACCAATTCATGGAGCCGGATCGTATCTCGGTTGACTATATTGAGCTTGATAAAGCACAGTTGGCAGAGGATGTAGTCGTTGACGACGCCGAACTACAAAGTGCCTACGACGACTACGCTGAAAATTTTGTCGCAGACGAGACGCGCAACACTCGACACATTTTGCTTTCTACCAGCGCAGCCGACGAAGATGAGCAGCTAAGCAAAGCAAACGACTTGGTTCGCCAATTACGCGAAGGCGCTGACTTTGAAGAGCTTGCGAAAACTAATTCTGATGACCCCGGCTCAGCAGCCAACGGTGGTTCTCTGGGTGAAGTTGAACGTGGCCAAATGGTCGCTGAATTTGAGGAAGCCACTTTCGCTTTAGAGCAGGGCGTGATCTCAGAGCCAGTCAAATCACAATTCGGTTATCACATTATTCGTGTCGACAGCATTAACGCAACCGATGCGGAACCATTTGATGTGATCAAGCCCCAGCTAGAACAAGAAGCCCGAGATCGCCAAGCCGAGGATTTGGCTGTCGAACGTGCCGAGCAGTTACGCAACCTTCTATTTGAGCAGGCGGATAGCCTCCAATCAGCGGCCGAGGAGTTGGAGCTCACGATCAAAACATCGCCCTTGTTCTCGCAAAACCAAGGCAATGGTATTGCTGATAATCAAAGTGTACGAGATGCGGCGTTCAGCGACGCTGTTAAGCTTGAAGGCTTTAACTCTGAGCTGCTTGAAATCGCTGACGGTCTTTATGTTGCGATTAACAAAAAGGAATTTGTTGAAAGTGCTCCTAAGCCGTTGGCCGACGTCTCTGCGCAAATAAAACAAACGCTGATAGACGAAAAAGCCAGCGCCGCAGCTAAGGCGGCAGGCGATTCAATCATCGAGAGAGCTAAGCAGGATTGGTCGGCTTTGGAAGCCGACGAGGCAGTTCAAATCGAAACTAACACAGTCAGCATGATTGATACCGACCGCAGTGTGCCCTCTGAGATTGTGCAAGAAGTTATGCGCACGCAATTTGATGAAAATGGTAACGGCACGATCACGTCATTCACTGCAAATAATGGCGATTTCAATGTTATACGCTTGACCGCTGTTGAGCCGGGCGACTTGAATTCGGTAAGCGAACAGGTGCGCAACTCCACTCGAAGCTTGATTGAATTGCGTAATGGTAACGCCCTGTTTGAGGCTTATATCGATGGTTTAGATGAAGAGTTAAACCTCGAAATTAACTCTGATCTGCTGTAGATACTGGGCGATTTGATTCAAGGCTAATTCGTTTTTAGCATAGGAGACACCATGGTTATCAAACCAAAAGTTCGTGGTTTTATTTGCACCAACGCACATCCACAAGGCTGTGCAAAAAATGTTGCAGATCAAATCGAGTACACCAAAGCGCAGGCTCGAACTCAGCTAAGCCAAGATTCAGAAACGGGCCCTAATAATGTTTTGGTAATTGGCTCGTCGACCGGATATGGTCTGGCTTCTCGAATCACCGCGGCTTATGGCTACGGAGCGAAAACCATTGGTTTGTTTTTTGAAAAGCCACCAACTGAAAAGCGCACTGCTTCGGCAGGGTTCTATAACTCAGCGGCTTTCGAATCTTATGCCAAAGCCGATGGTTTATATGCCAAAAGTATCAACGGAGATGCTTTTTCTGACGAGGTAAAGCAGCAAGCCATTGATCTAATCAAAGGCGATTTGGGCCAGATTGATTTGGTCGTTTACAGTTTGGCATCGCCACGCAGAACCGATCCTACTAGCGGAGAAACGTATTCGTCTGTTTTAAAGCCGGTTGGCGAATCTTATACGAGTAAAAACCTGAATACCGACACTCAAGTTGTTGGTGAGGTAACGCTTGACGCGGCAAGCGAAGAAGAAATCAACAGCACCATCAAGGTAATGGGCGGTGAAGATTGGGAGCTGTGGATTAAGGCGCTTAGTGAAGCGGGTGTTTTATCTCCTAACGCGAAGACAGTAGCCTACACCTACATTGGCGACAAGCTGACTAAACCTCTGTACGGACACGCCACGATTGGTAAAGCCAAAGAGCATCTAGACGTTACCGCCAACATCTTGAATCAAAATTTTGATGTTCAAGCCAATGTGTCGGTGCTCAAAGCCGTTGTCACACAAGCTAGCTCGGCTATTCCAGTGATGCCCTTGTATTTGTCTATTTTATTCAAAGAAATGAAGGCTGAAGGCACGCACGAAGGCTGCATTGAACAATTGCATCGGCTGTTTGATGAGTGCCTATATCATGATGCTCCTCGCTTGGATGATACGAATCGTTTTCGCGTCGATGAACTTGAGTTACGCCCCGGCATGCAAGCAGCCGTTGAAGAAATTTGGGCTCAAGTTAACACCGATAATTTGAATTCACTAACTGACTTTGCACAGTACAAGTCTGAGTTCTTGCGCTTGTTCGGTTTTGGTATCGAGGGGGTTAATTACGATGCCGATGTCAGCCCTTTGGTCGAGGCCAACTTTCTCTAGGTTTTGATTGTTGGTGTTAAACAAGTTGAGACCTCGAGTTATCTAAAACGAGTTGCTGAACAACAAACTAACTCATTGCTTGAACCGTTGAGCGACTGCGATGTTGTTATTGAAATGACGCCCAGCGGATTGCAGCTTTGTTGGCATAGGCACGGCGCTCAACTATCCTTTAAAGGAACATCAAATAAGCCTATGCACGCAGGTGTGGATAGGCAACAAAAGCCCTCAAAGCCCATCCGTTTGCACTTGGATTTCGAGCGCGTTGCTTGCAAGTACCATTCGTTTCCCGCGCCAAAGCAGGGCGCGTTTAATCAGTCTTTAGGAAACAAAACTCGGCGAGTCGCCGATCTTTCTGGTGGTTTCGGTCAAGACGCTTTATTGATGAGTTTGCAAGGCTATGCGGTAACGGTCGTTGAACGTATTCCTCTAATGGCGGTGATGATCGACGAGGCATTCATGCGATTGGAGGAAAGTGGCGCGCTAGGTGGCTCAGGATGGTTGCGGCCCAAAGTCAAGCTTGGCTCAGCTCTTGAAATGATCCCTGAGCTTGAGACTCAAGTCGACTGCGCTTATTTTGACCCAATGTTTTCGCCAAAGCGCAAACAGTCAGCCGCCAGCAATAAATACATGCAGTTTCTACAAGCCCTAGCCGGGCCAGATTCCGACTCGTCCTTGGTCGCATCTCGAATTTTGCAATCCAAGATCCCACGACTCAGTGTAAAACGGCCGCCTTACGCAGAGCCCCTATTAGCTAATCCGCACGCGCAATTTGGCAGCAAGTTGGTTAATTACGATGTTTACATTGGTGATCGTTAATGGCCATTCCAAGTTTCTATTGCCCTGAATTAGCGCAGGTCGAAGAGTCGGTTTTATTAAGTGAAGACGAATCCAGACATGCCATTAAGGTTCGCCGCTTAGAGCTGGGAACCATTGTGCGCTTATTTGATGGCGCCGGTGTTGTCGCCAAAGCGCGCCTTGATCAACTAGATAAAAAAAGAGCACTTGCGCAATTGATCGATAAGCAAACCCATTCTCGTTCAGCCCCGCTCATTCGGGTTGCGTCGGCAGTTCCCAAAGGGGATCGCCAACGGGTATTAATTGACATGTTAAGTCAATTGGGCGTTGATGAATTTACGCCGCTTATGTGTGATCGCTCAGTCGTTAAGGTTCCAGCAAAAGCCTCCGATAAATGGTCAAGATATTCAATCGAAGCCTGTAAGCAAAGCCAAAACCCATTTTTGTTGCAAATTAATGCGCCTGAAACTGTGGGTCAAGTGCTCAATAGGCCGTCTAGTTGTATTTACTTGGATCAAGGTGGCAATGACCTGGACCTGCAGTGCGTTCAAAGCAGTGACTCGTTGACCTTATTGATAGGGCCCGAGGGCGGCTTTAGTGATCAAGAGCTTCAATTACTCAAAATTGAGGCTAGCCAGAGCGTGGCTATCAGCCCACATATCCTCCGAACCGAGGCGGCTGCGGTCAGTGCAGCGGCGATTTTATGTCGTTATCGCAGTATTGCATAAGATAAATTTGCCCGGCGAACAGGGCATTTTTAAGCTATATTCGCGTTTGAGCTGCAAGATAATTAGGTGAATTGCGGTCGTTTATGTATAAGCTATAACAAGCGCGTTAAGCTTGCGCTCATTCGTTTTGGTATATCGTTACCGCTGTGTTGATCGAAGAGCCTAGCATGCGATTATAAGAGGTCTGTTTTTTGCCTACACAATCTGAATCCTGCCCGGATTGCCTATTCAAAGCGAATATTGATGCTCTACGAGAAGGGCAGGCTTTGCTTTCATCGCTAACCCCTGAGCAATATATCCTGGGCTCAAAACCCGCGTTCGCCTCCACCATTGGCGCCCACTTTAGACATGTCCTAGAGCACTACCGTTGCTTTTTAAATCATGTTCGTATGGGCGAGATCTGCTACGACAGCCGAGAACGTGATCAATCGCTCGAAGTTGATTATCAATATGCTCAGCGAACCATCGATGAATTATGCGCTTGCTTAGAAGAAATTAAGATAGCCGACATGAATGCGGCCTGCGAGGTTAAAGACATGCAGGCAGAGCACGCAGTAACCAGCACGATAGAGCGGGAATTGCTTTTTTTGCAATCTCACAGCACTCATCACTATGCCATGATCGCCGCGATGTGTCGCCTTATTGGTGTTGCGCCGCAAGATGACTTCGGGGTTGCGATCGCCACTCGCGCTCATCAGCAGAATTGTGAGCCAGCAACGCCGTTGCCACTCAAAGGAGACGCTGTATGTGCACAATGACATGGTTCGTGAGTGATCAAGGGTTCGAGTTATTTTTTAATCGCGATGAACGTAAGTCTAGGCGCCGCGCCCAATTACCAACAATTCAGTGCAGCGACGGTGTTCAATACGTGAGCCCAACCGATACTGATGCAGGCGGAACTTGGATCGCCGTCAACGAACATGGTATTGCAGTGTGCTTGCTCAATCATTATCAGTTCGAGCAAATAGAAACATACAAAGACTGGACAAGCCGTGGCGAAATAGTGCGTCAATTCGCCACCACTCTAAATCTGCTGGCGGCTGAACGCGTTTTTAGATCAATGGATTTACAAGATTATCGAGCCTTCAGAATGTTTCTTATTGAGCCCAATGGTGGCAATAGGCTATTCGTTTGGGATGGCCATCAAGCTCGCGTTGAAGTGAATGTCACCAAACCGAAATCAAGTTCGTCTGTGGATGCGCAACACGTCAAAAATCTTCGAAAGAATCTATTTGAAAACCTGAATCTTTCAGCCTCAACTAAAGTAGAAGACTACGTGAATTACCACGCTAGCCATTTGCCATCTCGGTCTAAAGAATCGGTGTGTATGCATCGAGACGACGCCAGTACCGTGAGCTTTAGTTATGTCAGCGTAACACAACAGTTTGTGAGCTTTCGTTATGCCGACGGCAGCCCATGTGAGGCTCATCTTGGCGAACCGATCACTATAGATTTGGTTCACGAAAGTCGGGCTTCGCAAACTCCCCTAGCCGCTGTAAAATAGCATTTTTCTGCTCAACGTAATCTCGTTGACTCTCTGAGAGGTCCCGTGATGGCGATCAGTCCAAAAACGTTTCAACAAATGACTAAGCTCATCGCCGGCAGCATGTCTGCTGGACGCTATGATGTGAGGTTGGCTAAAAACAAAGCCGAGATTCAGGCTGCGCAAAATTTGCGTTATGAAGTCTTATTCAAAGAAAGCGGCGGACGAATCACCAAAACCATGCTCAATAGCGAGCGCGAAGAAGACGTTTGGGATGAAGTGGCGTATCACGTAGTGGTGGTCGATAAACGTCAAGATTCGCAAGTAGTGGGCACGGTTAGATTAGTAAGCAATACGGCTTTAGAGCCGGGCCAAGAATTTTACACTGAACAAGCGTTCAAATTGACAGGCCTGCGCAGCCGCTACACCAAGCTGCTTGAGCTGAGTCGTGCTTGTGTTTCACCTCATGGGCGCGGTGGTGCGATACTAATGCTCCTGTGGAAATTCACCATGCAATTCATCGATCAAAATAACTATGACATTTTGTTTGGTTGCGCCAGTTTCAAAGGGACGGATTATTTAGAGCACACAGAGATTTTGTCATATCTTTACGATAAGCATTTAGCGAGCACAGAGTTAATGCCAGAACCAAGAGCGGGCGTTAGCAGTGTGGCAATTGGCGATTTCTCAGAAAAGCCCGGCAAGGGCAAGCAACGAGGCCGCGTGCCGACTATGCTCAGAGGCTATTTGAAAATTGGTGCGCGAATAAGTGATCACGCGATCATAGACCCGATCTTTAACACCACCTTTGTGGCCATTTACGTTGATGCGAACGAAATGTTCACCACCAATCACGCATTGGTTAACAAGTCAGTGACTTCGTCATAGCGTTTATCTCAACGCCTTCGCTTTAAGAAGAGTTTTACTTGGTAGTGGTCGGTATGCAAAAAGCGAGTATCCAAAAAAATTACCTTTTGGCCCTAGTGCGGATAGCAGCACTGTTTTTTTGGCTTACCTTAATGCCACTGATTTATTTGATTTTGCGCTTGTTTCGAGTGCCAGGTCTGTACGACGTGATGGTGCCGATGTTTCATCATGGCAATTGTAAGATTCTTGGTTTAGACGTTGAAATCTCAGGAGAGATGTCAGATCAACGGCCCACCTTTTTTGTTAGTAATCATATTTCTTATGTTGATATATTTGTGATGGGCTTTATGCCGGCTTTCTTTATTGCCAAGTCTGAAGTGGCTAGCTGGCCGGTATTTGGTAAGCTGTCAACGCTTCAAAATACACTCTTTATTGAACGCAACCCCAAGAAGGCTAGGGAGCAAATACGCGTTTTGCAACGGCATTTGCAAGAAGGCAATAGTCTGATTTTGTTTCCCGAGGGCACCAGCACCAATGGTCGACATGTTGAGCCGTTCAAGTCGACTTTGTTTGCAGCGGCTGATTTGCCAAGTAAAAAACGTGTAACTATTCAAGCAGTTACGGTAGCGTATACTGACCACGCTGGTCAGCCGATACGAACCCAAGCGGTGCTTGACCATTACGCTTGGTATGGAACCACGCCTTTTTTACCGCACTTTTTGGGCTTAATGCCGCTTAAAAACGTGAGTGTGAAAATACATTATCATCCGGTCTGTTACCTAGAGGAGTTTGAAAATCGTAAAGCTTGTGCTGATCATTGTCAGCAGCAAGTGGCCGACAAGCTCCAAGCCTTGGTTAAGCCTGAGGCCTTTATTGATGAGTCCTAGCGGGGAACTTTTATGAAACGTTTTATTCTTTTTATCGCCCTATTATTTACCGCATGGCCAGCATTCGCTGTCGACCCGACATTTACGACGCTTTTCTCAAATGACGCCATTCGCGGATACGATACCGTAGCCTACTTCACTGAAAATAAACCAGTCAAAGGCAGCGATGATTTCTCTTTTGAATATAATGGAGCGAATTGGCTTTTTTCAAGCGCCGAGAATCTTGAAAAGTTTAAAGAAGATCCAGAAAAATACGCTCCGCAATACGGTGGTTATTGTGCTTACGCGGTTTCTCAAGGAACTACCGCATCCATAAAACCCGAATTGTTTACCATTCATGAGGGCAAGCTTTACTTAAATTACAGCAAGTCAATCAACGATAAGTGGCTCGAAGACAAAGACAATTTTATCGAAGCGGCGGATAAAAATTGGCCTGAAATATTGAACGACTAAGCCTCGTACTTGCATTTGCCGCGTCTGCATTTGTAGCCGAGTTTGTTTGCAAATTCGCGGTTAGCTTCAGCGGCACATGACACGGCTCGAGCACGGCAAGGTCTTGAGCCTTTTGCGCGTTGGTAAAAGTTCCATAAAGCACTTTGTGGAACCTCTGAATTCGTTTATAGTTCGACCCCTGATCGGGGTGTAGCGCAGCCTGGTAGCGCACCGCTCTGGGGGAGCGGTGGTCGGAGGTTCGAATCCTCTCACCCCGACCAATTTCATTATAATAAAGCCCGCAATCTCGTTAAAAACGTAGTTGCTGGATAGTCAAAGTAGCTGGGTAGCAGAGCACGGTGCATATTTTAATCAGTAATGATGACGGTTATAACGCACCCGGATTAATGGTTCTGGCGGATGCCCTACGCAATCAACACCACAAAGTCACGATAGTTGCTCCTAGGGAAGATAAAAGCGGCTGTGGAATGGGGCTGTCACTTCGTCGAAGCATTGAGGTAGAAGCCATTGATTCATCTCGCTATATCGTTGATGGTACCCCCACCGATTGTGTTTACATTGGTTTAAATAACTTGGTCGCCGAGCCGGTTGACTTAGTCATCAGTGGTATTAATAACGGCCCAAACCTAGCCGACGACGTTTTGTACTCCGGAACGTTTGCAGCGGCTATGGAAGCTCGACGAATGGCGTTGCCAGCGATTGCTATGTCGATCGTTACGCGCGACGTCCAGCACTATGAAACAGCCGCTTATATTGCGGTACAAATGGCGAATGCCATCCCTCAGTTGAGTTATCGCAGTCTTCTGGCGGTGCTTAATGTGAACGTTCCAGACGTTCCTGTAAGCGCGTTGAGGGGCCTCAAAGCCACGGTTTTGGGAGAGCGGGAATCGCCTTTGCCTCCGATTCTTGAAAAGTCGTTAGCGAACAAATCGCTTTATCGATTGGGTCCTGCTGGAGATTTTAGACTTTTGCAACGAAAGCAAACGCAGGATTTTGAGGCAGTGAAGCAAGGCTTTGCTTCGGTTACTCCGCTTAGTTCGAACTTTGATGACGGGCCTCACGTAGCCGATGTGCAAACTTGGTTAGATCAAGTTCAGTAAGCATTCTCAAGATGAATCAATTGCTTGGCCAAAATGGAATAGGGATGACGTCAGCACGCACGCGTCGACGGCTGATCGATCAATTACGGCAAGCAGGCATTACTAAATCCGATATTGTGTCAGTGATGGAGCAAGTCCCCCGACACCTTTTTGTTGACGAGGCACTTGCGACACGAGCCTACGAGAATACGGCATTACCAATTGGGCATGGCCAAACAATTTCGCAACCGTACACGGTTGCGTTGATGAGCCAAACCCTGTTTAACCAACAACGAGATCGCGTGCTGGAAATCGGCACAGGCTGCGGATATCAAACAGCAGTGCTGGCTTCTTTGGCGGAGCAAGTAGTGAGTATCGAGCGCATTCAGGCCTTGCATCGCCAAGCGCGCGATCGTTGTTATGATCTCGGCTATCGGAATATTATATTCCGCCATGGCGATGGTTTTGCGGGCCAAGTGGATTATGCTCCTTATGATGGTATTTTAGCGGCAGCGGTTTCCGAAGACGTCCCACAAGAACTACTCAATCAATTGGCGGCTGGCGGGCGTTTGATCATGCCGGTTGGGCAGGGCGATCAACAGATGCTAACCGTGATTGATCGTAGCCTTGATGGTCATCAATTCAATAGAACTCAGCTAGAGGCCGTGCGTTTTGTTCCGCGTCTAGCGGGTTTAGGCTGAGGTTTCGGCAGTAAGCTATGAAGTTGTTCGAACCAATTTATCGCACCGTCCTTAAATGGGCAGGGCATAAGCACGCAGACCGCTATCTGGCTGGCGTTAGCTTTGCGGAATCGTCGTTTTTTCCAATCCCGGTTGATGTGATGCTTGCGCCAATGGTGTTAGCAAAGCCCCATAGATCTTGGTATTTAGCGACCATTACTACTCTGATGTCAGTGCTCGGTGGAGCGCTTGGTTATTTCATTGGTGTTTTCTTTTTTGATGCGTATGGCCAGCAAATTCTCAGCGCATTTGATGCTCATGACGTGTTCGAAAACATCAAGCAGCAATATGCTGCCAATGGAGTGTGGATTATTTTGCTGGCTGGGTTTACACCGATTCCATATAAAATTTTCACCATTGCATCGGGCGTCTTGAGTATCGCCTTTCTGCCGTTTATCGCATTGTCGTTTATTGGCAGAGGCGCTCGATTTTTCTTGGTGGCCGGGCTTATTCGCCTCGGCGGAGAAAAATTGGAATCTACTATTCACAAACAGGTTGAGTTGCTGGGCTGGCTGGCAGTGGCTCTGGTGGTTGTATTAGGAGTGGTTTACTATTTTTTATAGGTCGATTCTGGTTTTGCCTTGTCTCGTTCTAGGCATAAGTTCCTGCGCAGCACCGCCGCGCGTGGCTGTGGAGGAGCGTGATGTGTTAACGGCTCGTCAAGAAGTCGAAGCCTATGGGGGGCAATTGATACGCTATGTGCAACCCGGTGATACCTTGCATGGCTTGGCTTTTGTTCATGACCTGGATATCAAAAAGTTAGCGGCGTGGAATGGTCTAAAAGAAGCGGATCAAATTCAGGTTGGGCAACGCATTCGTTTAACCGAACCAATTGGCTTCGTCTATCCCAAACCGCCTGCGGTGATCGTAAATAGAGATCAAGCCCAATCTAATTCAAATGCCAGTACTCGTGATCAGTCCGATGCCGCTGTGAATGAAGGCAATCCGCCGGTGGCACCATCTGCTGAGGCAACTCAGCCCAAACCGACGAAGATTGACCCCAGTAACCCGATTGATCCAACATGGCGTTGGCCATTGCGCGGAACATTACTTGAACGATATCGCCCCGCTCAAGGTCAACAGGGTATTGTGGTGCAAAGTCAACGCGGCCAAGCGATTAAAGCAGCGCGCGGTGGGCGAGTTGTTTATTCGGGAGACAGTTTAAAGGGCTATGGGCATTTGATTATTGTCAAACACGATGACCGCTATTTAAGCGCTTATGCGCACACCGAAAAGGCACAGGTTAGGGAAGGCCAGTGGGTAGCCAGCAATGCCGTTATTGCGCAAGTGGGGCTCGACAACGCCAGACGCTCAGCGCTGCACTTTCAAATTCGACTTGATGGTTCTCCGATTGATCCAATAAGTAAGCTTCCACGCTATTAGGGCTTACTTTCGTGACCACAGGGCTTTAAACTACGCGTACAAGACTTCTAGGTTTACTATCGTTTTAAAAATGGACGACTTTCCGCGGATACAGAGACTGCCGCACTACGTCTTTAATATTGTTGGAGACTTAAAAGCCGCCGCCAGAGCGCGCGGTGAAGACATTATCGACTTTGGTATGGGTAATCCCGATCAGGCGACCCCGCAGCCGATTGTCGATAAGCTTTGTGAGGCATCCCAGCGCGGCGATACCCATCGCTATTCAGTGTCACGTGGCATTCCCCGCTTGCGCCGAGCTATCACCGATTGGTATGGGCGTCGATTCGACGTCGACTTGTGCCCAGAATCCGAGGCGATTGTCACCATTGGGTCAAAAGAGGGCCTAGCGCACTTAGCCATGGCGACAATGGATAAAGGCGATTCAGTGCTGGTGCCAAACCCCGCGTATCCGATTCATCCTTACGGTTTCATCATCGCCGGTGCCGATATTCGACACGTCCCGATTGGGCCGGGTATCGACTTTTTTCAGGAATTGGAAACCGCCTTAAAAAACATGTTCCCCAAGCCGAAAATGTTGGTGCTTAATTTCCCCAGCAATCCAACTGCGCAATGCGTGGATTTGGAATTTTTCGAGCGTATTATCGAAATGGCGCTAGAGCATCGCTTTTGGGTTATCCAAGATTTAGCCTATGCCGACATTGTCTTTGACGGTTATGTTGCGCCCTCGATTATGCAAGTGCCAGCGGCCAAGGAGGTCGCTGTAGAGTCATTCAGTTTATCCAAAAGCTATAATATGCCGGGATGGCGAGTTGGGTTTTTGGTCGGTAATCCAAAGTTGATTGCCGCTTTGGCAAGACTAAAATCGTATCTCGACTACGGCATGTTTACGCCTATCCAGATCGCGTCTATTTTTGCCTTAGAGGCCCCGGAGGCGGACGGTTGGATCGCAGAAATTCGCGATCGCTATCAAAGTCGGCGTGACGTGCTGTGCGAGGGTTTGAGTGCTGCTGGCTGGCCGATCGAAAAACCCAAGGCAACCATGTTTGTTTGGGCTAAAATCCCCGAGCCATTTGCGCACATGAAATCCATGGAGTTTAGTAAAATGCTCTTGAGTGACGCGCAAGTGGCTGTGTCGCCCGGCATAGGCTTTGGCGACTATGGCGACGACTACGTTCGTTTTGGGCTCATTGAAAACGAGCACAGAACTCGTCAAGCGATTCGTAATATCAAGGCGTTGCTCCGGCGCCATCAATCTACTTCCTAACATAAGACAGTCGCAATGAAACGCATAAATATAGGCATTTTGGGTTTGGGCACCGTCGGTGCAGGGTCCGCTAAAGTATTGCAAGACAACCAAGCCGAAATACAAAGACGCCTAGGCTGCGAAGTTGTGGTAACGGCAGCCTCGGTACGGGATCTGAACGCCGACCGAGACTGCGATTGCAGTAGCATAGACATGCTCACTGACCCGTTTGCGGTGATCGAGCGAGATGATGTCGACATCGTGGTAGAACTAATCGGCGGCGACTCCTTAGCCAAAGAGCTCGTGATGCAAGCCATGAGTAATGGCAAACATGTCGTTACCGCTAACAAAGCCTTGGTCGCCATGCATGGCGATGAACTCTTTGCGCACGCGCAAGCCCATCAGGTGGCGTTTTGTTTTGAGGCCGCGGTCGCCGGTGGCATCAGCATTATCAAAGCGTTGCGCGAAGGCCTGGCGGGAAATCAAATCGAGCTAATCGCCGGCATCATCAATGGCACCGGTAATTTCATTCTCACCGAGATGCGCGACAAAGGTCGTGATTTCGATGACGTACTAAAAGAAGCGCAAACCTTGGGCTATGCCGAAGCCGATCCAACCTTTGATGTCGAGGGTATAGATGCGGCCCATAAACTCACCATCTTAGCGGCGCTTGGTTTTGGTATTCCCATGGCCTTTGATAAGTTGATTATTGAAGGCATATCAGATTTAGAACTCAAAGATGTCGATTTTGCTGGCGAATTAGGTTATCGCATAAAACACCTAGGCATCGCCAAAGCCACTGATGCTGGTCTTGAGTTAAGAGTGCATCCCACTTTAATCCCGAGCAAGCGCTTGATCGCCAATGTCGATGGCGTGATGAATGCGGTATTAGTCAAAGGCAACGCGGTCGGCAATACACTGCATTACGGAGCCGGTGCAGGTGCCTTGCCAACTGCATCAGCGGTGGTGGCTGATATTTGTGACGTGGTTAGAGCCATGTCGTTAGATGTATCTCAGCGTGTGCCTTATACCGGTTTTCAAGCAAGCCAAGTAGTCGAGCGCGCCATCAAACTTCCTGAGCAGATAGAGTGTGCGTTTTATCTGCGCTTTGAAGTGGCCGATGTTCCCGGTGTAATGTCGAAGCTGTCGGCTGAATTTGCTCAGCGTGAAATCAGCATTGAAGCCATCAAGCAAACCGAACCAGAACCAGGGCAAGAGAGCGTGTCGGTTATTTTTATTACCCAGATTACTACTGAGGCGTCAGTCAATGAAGTGCTCAGCACTCTCGGAGCCTTACCCGAAGTTAGTGCGCCAGTAGTGAAACTCAGAGTGGAGCATTTTCACTAATGCGTTTTGTCAGCACTAGAGGCCAAGCGCCCGAGCTTAATTTTGAACAGGCTGTGTTGGCGGGCTTGGCTCAAGACGGCGGTTTGTACGTGCCTAAGCAGTTGCCGAGCTTTAGTGCACAAGAGATTCAGTCGTGGGTTGGCCTAGATTATTCAGAGCTTGCGTTTAAGGTAATCGCGCCGTTTGTTGATGGAGAAATTCCGGACAGTGATCTACGCACTATTATCGATAAATCGTATGCCGATTTTGGTCATGCCGCGATTGCGCCCTTGCAACAATTGGGTCATAACGAATGGGTTTTGGAATTGTTTCAAGGGCCAACCTTGGCGTTTAAAGATTTTGCTCTTCAGTTTCTCGGGCACTTGTTCGACTATTTTTTAAAAAAACGTAATCAGCGTGTGGTGGTTATGGGGGCCACCTCCGGAGATACCGGTTCTGCGGCTATCGAGGGTTGCAAGCGTTGCGACAACATTGATATTTTTATTTTGCATCCGCATCAACGCGTGTCAGAGGTGCAACGCCGACAAATGACCACGGTAATTGCGGACAATGTTTTTAATATTGCCCTTGAGGGTAATTTTGATGATTGCCAGAATCTGGTAAAGCAGAGTTTTCGCGATCAGTCTTTTTTGCCTGATGGGCGTTCGTTGGTGGCCGTGAACTCCATCAATTGGGCGCGAATCATGGCGCAAATCGTTTACTATTTTTACGCGGCCCTTTCCTTGGGAGCCCCGAGTCGAGCTGTATCATTCTCGGTGCCCACGGGCAACTTTGGTGATGTCTTTGCTGGATACCTTGCCAAAAACATGGGTTTGCCCATTGAGCAACTTATCGTCGCGACCAATCAAAATGATATCTTGCACCGCTGTTTGAGTAATAATGATCACAGTAAGCGTGACTTGCATCAATCGTTGTCTCCGAGCATGGATATCATGGTGTCGAGCAACTTTGAGCGGCTTTTATTCGACATGCATGGTCGAGACGGCGCAGCGATCAGAGCCTTAATGCACGACTTTCAATCCGGCGGGTTTGAGTTGAACGAAGACGTGCTGGCCAATATTGGTAACTTGTTTAGTAGCTATTCGCTTGATGATCAAGGCACTTTAGCCACCATGGTTCGTGTGTATCAAGAAGCTGGCTACTTGCTCGATCCGCATACAGCGATAGGAGTCGAGGCGGCCAGAAAGGTAAGGCGTAATCAAACTACGCCAATGGTGTGTTTGGCAACCGCGCATCCTGCTAAATTTCCCGATTCGATTGCTAAAGCGCAAGCTCAAGGCTACGCTTTAAGTGAACCGCAATTGCCGGATAGAATGCGTGATTTGTTTACGCGCGACGAGGCCTTCAGCGTTATCGAGAACGAACTCGCATCGGTGCAGTCATTTGTTGCGCAAAATATCCGTTAATTTCTGAGATTAACGTGGCATTACGTGATTGAAGGATTCTGGTATTACGCGCCCAAAAGGCCTATAGTTTTACGAGTTAGAAGGTAGATTGGGTTGGTGTAACTCTTTGAAACAATTAAGTGTCACTCTTTGAAACAATTAAGAGGCTTTATAAGGTTGCGAAAGTGAACATTCCCGCAAATAATAATATTAAATACAAATCATTGATTTGTTAGCAGTGGGCGAGCCAAATGGAGCTCGGTCTATTAAGAGAGTAAAAATGGTTTTAAAAGCATGGCTTACTGGCCTCTCCCTATTCCGTAGCAACTTTATGGGCACCGCAGGCGACAGTGGTGGGTTTGCCTCTGCGTCAGCAAAGGTCTTGGCAGTCGCCATGTTGACTTGCTTTGTGGGTCAGGCTCATGGCCAGACAGGGGCGCAAGACCAAACCGCATCTGGCGCACAAAATGCCGAAGAAGAAAAGAAGGATCAAATTGCTTTAAACCTGCAAGATGTCGATATTCGGGTATTGATCAACACCGTTGCCGAAGTCAGCGGCAAGAATTTTATTGTTGACCCGCGTGTAAAAGGTAAAGTCTCGGTTATCTCCGGCTCGCCGCTCGATCCCGATCAGCTTTATGGTGTGTTCTTATCGATTTTAGAAGTCCACAAATTCGCCACGGTTGAAACTGGCAACATCATCAAGGTCCTTCCAAGTAACGTTATTAAACAAAGCCCGACGCCCACTTTATTTGAGCCTACGGACGACGACAGCGACGAACAGATCACACAAATTATTCAGTTAAAACACGCGCCGGTAAACGATTTGGTGGCAATTGTTCGGCCGCTACTGCCGCCGACCAGCCATTTTTCCCCGCATCAACCATCAAACAGTGTGGTTCTTACTGACACCACGGCGAATATCCAGCGAGTCTTAAAGATTATTCGCAAAATCGATGTGCCACCAAAGAGCATAGGCATTCAGCTGGTGAACCTTAAGTTTGCTGTTGCCAGTGATTTGGCCGCCACCTTAACGCAGCTGATCACGTCGACCGCAGGCGGTGCGGCCACCGGAGGCGCAGCAGCGCCTAAGGTAAGTATTCAAGCGTATGATTCCACTAATTCTTTATTGATTAGCGCGCCGGAAGATGAGTTCGACCGCATTCAAGCCTTAATAGACGAGCTTGATGTTGAAAAAGAAATCGCAGGAGACGTCACCGTCATTCCCCTAAAGCATGCTGATGCGCCCGATCTAGCAGGAATCTTGCGCGACTTGAATAGTGCTGGGGCCCAGGGCAACGCAGCGAATGAATTATTGGTGCAAGCCGACGAGGCGTCTAACTCCCTAGTCGTCAAAGCCACTGGTGCTCAGTTAAAGTCTGTGCAGTCGGTCGTTGAGAAACTCGATAGACGCCGCGCGCAAGTTTTTGTTGAAGCGATCATCGCCGAAGTGTCAGCAACAAAAATGGCTGACTTAGGTTTTGATATTCGCGGTGGCGTACAAGCCCCAGTTACCGGAGGTGCGCCGGCATCGGATGACGGTATGACGCCGGCGGTAGCGGGCGCCGCTAACCCACGTGCAAACACCGTAGGCCGTCGCGCTGGAACGGGAACCACCACTTTTGATGTATTGCCGGATACTTTTCCCGCCGGGGGTATCACTTATAATCTCAGTGGTTTTGGTCGCTACAACTTAGACGTGACTTTGCGTGCCTTGCGTGCCGACAATAATAGCAATGTGTTGTCGACGCCAACGGTGTTAACGCTCGACAATGAAGAAGCCGAAATTATTGTTGGCCAAGAAGTTCCGTTTATCACTGGCCAATTCAATAACGGTTTTAACAACAACCAAACCACCGACGCTAATGGCAACCAAACCGTTGTTGGAACCGGGTTTCAATCTATCGAGCGTCGCGACGTCGGTTTAGTACTAAGAATTACACCGCAGATCAGCGAAGGCGACACGATTCAAATGGAAGTATTTCAAGAATCCTCTGGTATTGATATGCAGTCTCTTGGCAACGCATCTGATTTGATCACCAATCGAAGTTCTATTGAGGCCACCGTGCAGGTAGATGATGGGCAAGTTATCGCCCTAGGTGGGTTAATCCAAGACAATAGTGCAGACGGGCATTCAAGTATTCCCTTGCTAGGGCGTTTACCTCTGATCGGGCACTTGTTTCGAAACGCAGATAAGTCTTCACTAAAGAGAAACTTGGTTGTGTTTTTGAAACCGACCATTATTCGCACGCCAGGTGAACTTGCTAAGCTAAGCAAAGTCAAATATGAAGACATACGGCGTGATGGCATTCGTTTTAGAAATGAGAACGACGGCATCTTATTAGGCGATGTCGAACCGCCGGTGTTAATCGAATACGACAAAGCGGCTGAGGGCCAAGGCGTAGTCACTCAAGAGCGTTATCTTGAGCGCGAGGCTGGAGAACCCAAGCGGCCGGTGAAATCACGAATCAAAGATATTATTTTTGGTCGCAAGCCGATAGACAAACGGATCAAAGAGCTAGAAGAAAAGAAAGAGCTGGAAGACAGTTCGGAATTTGAGACCGATGGAGTCATTGAAGAGGTGGCCCCTGATGACTCCGAATCTGAGTAACTCGGGTTATGACCATGAATGATCCTGCCTTAGATCAAGACGCCGACGCTCAGATAGAGCAGATACAAGAGCAGCCTCTTGAGCTGCCCAATGAGACAGTTTTGCTGCCTTATTCGTTTGCCAAAAAGCACAATGTTTTGGTCGAAGGCCAAGACGACGAATCGGTGACAGTGATTTGTGCTGAGTCGCCCAAATTAGCAGTTTTAACCGAAATAAAACGTCGTCTTAACAAGCGCTTAGTTATACAAAGACTCTCGAACAGCGATTTTGATGCGCGTTTGCGCGAGCTTTACGACAAAGGCGGTAGTCAGGCCACTCAGCTTATGGACGACATGGGCGATGAAATGGATTTGGAGCGTCTTGCTGATGAGATGCCGCAAACCACGGATTTGCTCGAGGCCGACGATGACGCGCCAATTATCCGTTTAATTAATGCGCTGTTGACCCAAGCAATCAGAGAAAACGCGTCGGATATCCATCTTGAAGCGTTTGAAGAAGAGTCGGTAGTGCGTTTTCGGGTTGATGGTGTGCTGCGCGACATTTTAAGCCCACGCCGAGAATTACACGGTGCGCTGGTTTCGCGTATCAAAGTTATGTCTAAGCTCGATATTGCCGAGAAACGACTCCCTCAAGATGGTCGCATGTCTCTTAGGGTTGCCGAGCATCCGGTTGATGTGCGGGTCTCGACCTTGCCAACTCAACACGGCGAACGTGTGGTTCTTCGATTGTTAGACAAGCAAAGCGCCCGCTTGAATCTGGCATCACTGGGCATGCCTAGTGAGATTTTAGAAACATTCGAAGAGTTGATCCGCAAGCCCAACGGCATACTATTAGTAACCGGCCCAACCGGGTCGGGTAAAACCACCACGCTCTATTCAGGTTTGCACCGATTGGATCGCAAACGCTTAAACATTCTTACGGTTGAAGACCCGGTTGAATATGATTTAGACGGTGTTGGTCAAACCCAAATCAATAGCAAAATTGGGTTGACCTTTGCCGGTGGCTTACGATCAATTTTACGTCAAGACCCAGACGTGGTGTTGGTCGGTGAGATTCGTGATTTAGAAACCGCCGAAATCTCGGTACAAGCCAGTTTGACCGGCCATTTGGTGTTATCAACCTTGCACACCAATACCGCGGTAGGCGCGGTCACTCGTTTGGTCGATATGGGCGTCGAGCCTTTTCTTATCGCCTCAAGCTTGATTGGTGCGCTCGCGCAACGCCTGGTTCGGCGCTTATGCCCACATTGCAAGCAAGCTTACGAGCCGGATGCTTTAGAGCGAGAGTTGCTTGGCATCGACCAATCTGAGTCACTAGAGCTTTACCGCGCCAAAGGCTGTGTGGAATGCGATCAAATCGGTTATTCGGGTCGCTTGGGCATCTACGAATTAGTGCCCATTAATGAAGGCTTACGCAAGTTGATTCATGATCAAGCTTCTGAAGATGAGCTTCTCAAAGAAGCGCGTAAACATTCAAGCAGTCTTTTGCAAAACGGTTTTGCACGAGTGCGGCTTGGCGAAACCACAGTCGATGAAGTCTTTCGAGTAACTCAGGCTTAGTTTATGGCCGCGTTCGAATATCAAGCCTTAGATGCCAAAGGTAAAACCGTTAAAGGCATTACCAGTGGCGATCACTCCAAACAGGTCCGCAGCGAGCTACGTGCTCAAGGCTTAATTCCTCTGGAAGTTAAATCGGTTTCCGAAAGCACCTTAGCCAAACGCAGTGGCGATGGTAAAGCGCGCGGGTCTAGGCGCATAAAAATTGGTGTAAACGATTTATCTATCATTACCCGCCAGATGGCGACCCTGTTGGAATCGGGTATGACGGTTGAAGAGACCTTGAGTGCCGTTATCAAGCAGTCTGAAGGTCGAAAAATTAAAACAGTAATGAGCGATATTCGCTCGTCGGTTACCGAAGGCTACTCGCTGTCCGACGCCGTTGCTTTGCATCCCAATAGCTTCCCCGAGATTTACCGCGCGTCAATTTCAGCGGGCGAACAATCGGGCACCTTAGACAATGTGATGGAGCGTTTGGCTGACTACCTTGAAGACAGCCACGCGATGCAGCAAAAGATACGTCAGGCTGTCACATATCCCATTTTTCTGTTTGTGTTGTGCGCGATTATATTGATCGTTCTGATTTCGGTGGTCGTGCCTAAAGTAGTGTCGGTCTATGACGATTTAAATCAAGAGCTTCCAACATTGACCAAAGTGGTGATCGCCATCTCCGATTTTACGGTGAACTATGGCCTTATCTTAGGCATCGCGATTGTGCTATTTATCATTGGCTTAAGGTACATCTTCAAAAAAGATGGCCCGCGTATGTGGTTGCACACCTTGTATCTCAAGATATTTGGTCTCAGAAAAATGGTGCAAAATATCGACTCAGCGCGAATGTCACGCACCTTATCGATTATGGTCGGCTCCGGCGTGCCGATTTTGGCCTCGATGCGAGCCAGCGAAGGCGTAATGGGTAATCGCTTATTGCAACGCGATTTACAAACCGCTACCGAAGAAGTGGCCCAAGGCATCTCAATCGGCCGAGCCCTACAAAAGCATGGCAATTTTCCACCGCTGCTAGTGCACATGGTATCCAGTGGCGAGAATTCAGGGCGCTTAGGTCATATGTTAGATAAGGCCGCCAGCGCTACCGAAAATGAAATGCAAACGCGTATTAGTATGATGGTGAGCTTGCTTGGCCCGATTATGATTTTGATCATGGCGGTGTTAGTTCTCATTATCATTTTGTCAATTTTGCTGCCGATGATTCAATTGCAAAATAGCATAGCCATCTAGTAGTAAAGACTAAAAATAGTAGTAAAGACTAAAAAACCAAAAAGGAAGACAAATGAGTAAGGTACAAAAACTAAGTCGTCGCAGCGCACAAAGCGGCTTTACATTGATTGAAATAATGGTGGTGGTGTTGATCATTGGTTTATTGACTGCACTTATTGCCCCCAACTTTTTCAATCGTGTCGATCAAGCTGGGCAGACCGCAGCGAAAGCCGACATAGCAACCATATCGAATCAATTGCAGTTATATCGATTGGATAACTTTAGCTACCCGTCGACGTCAGAAGGTTTGCAAGCCTTGGTGACCAACCCGGGCAAAAGCACTTGGACGGGCTATTTAGACTCCATCAAAAAAGACCCTTGGGGAAACCCTTATCAATACGCTTTCCCGGGCGCTAACAACCAAAACGGTTTCGATTTATGGAGTTTTGGCAGGGATGGCCAAGCTGGTGGCGAAGGCGTGGACGCCGACATTGGTAATTGGCAAACTCAACCGCAATAACTTGCCGTTGATAGCGTAGGTCAAGCAAGCGCTTGTTCGCTTAAGGCCACTTTTAGCTGAGACCATGTTTAGCTAAAACTAGCTTAAGTTAGCTAGCGTGGCTTGCCTAGCTGTCCGAATCCAGATCATCAAGTGTATTGAAATTAGCAAAGCCTTGAGCTTGCTCACTAAAATCAACTTCGACTAAGGTTTGCGTATTTTGCCATTGCCATAAAGCGCGTTCTCCGTTGATGAAGGCGTCGATCAGTGAGCGCCACGCGTCGCGTCGGATCAAACAATGTAAGTTTTGTCGCCGCCTGCCATCATGGGCGACGGCGACATCATGATGCTGAATATGCTTTAACAATTCAGCGAGTAAATTTGCTGGTAAATGCGGTGTATCGCAACTTGATACCAAGACCTTGTCAATGTCTTTACGGTTGTCTAACGCCCACGACAATGCCGCTTCCAAACCGGCCATGGGGCCTTGAAACTGATTGGTCGAGTCTTGTACAACCGCTAGGCCAAACCTTTGATATTCGCTTATATTGCGATTTGCAATCACCAAGCAGTCGTCCACTTGCGAACTCAGCCGATCAATCACGTGCGCAATGAGTGGCTTATCTTGAAACAAAACCAAGCCTTTATCGGTTCCGCCCATGCGACGGCCTTCACCGCCACTTAAAATAACACCTAGAGTTCGCTCTATTTTGGCCATGCTTATCGGTTTTGCCCGGTCTTAGTTCAGAGATTGAATGGTCGCCGCTTTCAAATGTCGTTTAAAACGGCTGAATTGGCGAATTTTCAATTAGAAAGTTAGCTTAATTTTAGGCGTAATTTCCAGTGTAAACCCGTATTATTCACTACCAGAATCACCATGCCCAGCCAATTCATGTTATCGACCAACCCTTTGCTGCTTTTCAATCAGCTAAGCGCACCGCGCCGCAGTTTTATTTCGGCCGCAGTGGGGTTTTTATTCTATGGTTCATGGGCGTATGCCGTGAACCACGATCACGGAATGGGCGCAGGCCTTAAAGCTGGCCTTGTGCAAGGAAGTTATAGTTTTGTACTCACTTTTACGATGACAATGTTGCTCGAGGGCATGTTTCGTGTGGCCTCTCGCACGGTGCCGTCGCTGATCGTCGCCAGTATCATCACCATCATTGTTTGCTGCGCAATAGTGTTTTCTGGCTCTTGGTTGGTGAATTACTTAGCGGGCACACCTGAAATATTTAAAACTGTGATTTTGGGCTACCTTATTGGTGGAGCCTATAGCAGTGCCTATGTGCTCAATTTAGCGCAGCTTAAAAACGCTTAACTTGTTCATTGCTTTCGATTTTATTACCGCTAATACGAGACCCAAGTTAAAGCCATAAATAGGTCTGTGTTAGACTCGCCTCAATCAATTTGTTGAGGTTCCGATGACACATTTTTCTCGTCTCCTTTTAGTCTTGGTTTGTGCGCTGACCCTAAGCGCGTGTGTAACGCCTTCAAGTGAACCCGCGCCAAGCCAAGCAAGCACCGATATTGCGTTTTCTTCCACGTATCAAGCCCCGCAAACCATTCCAACCTTGATCCAAAATGCCACGGTATTAACCGGCTTAGGCGATCAATTATCAAATACCGATTTGTTAATAGAAGAGGGCAAAATCAAAGCCATAGGCTCTGCGCTGACGGCGCCAAAAGAGGCGGTGGTTATTGATGCCGATGGGCGCTGGTTAACGCCAGGGTTAATTGATGTGCATTCGCACATGGGGGTTTATCCCAGCCCGGCAATTGACTCGCTGGCTGATGGCAATGAAATTGTCGGCCCAAACACGGCAGAGGTCTGGGCTGAGCACTCGGTTTGGCCGCAAGACCCAAACTTTGAGAAAGCTTTAGCCGGTGGAGTGACGACTGTTCAAATCCTTCCGGGTTCTGCGAATCTGTTTGGCGGTCGCGGAGTGATTCTAAAAAACGTGCCGTCGATCACCATGATGGGTATGAAGTTTCCCGGCGCGCCACATTCACTCAAAATGGCCTGCGGCGAAAATCCTAAACGAGTTTATGGGGAGAAGGGAGGGCCCTACACGCGAATGGGCAATATAGCGGGTTATCGAGATGCCTGGATTAAAGCCAAAGCCTACAAAAAAAAGTGGGATGCGTATAAGAACGGTAAAAGCACTGATAAGCCCGATCAGAATCTGCGCCTCGATACCTTGATGGGCGTTCTTAACGGCGAGATCAGAATACACAATCATTGTTATCGGGCCGACGAGATGGCCAATATGATTGAGTTGTCTAAAGAATTCGGATACCAAATAACCGCATTTCATCATGCGGTTGAGGCCTATAAAATCGCGCCGATATTGGCAGAGAACAATGTTTGTGCCGTGGTTTGGGCCGATTGGTGGGGCTTTAAACAAGAAGCCTTTGATATGGTGCGTGAAAATGCTGCCTTGGTCGAACTCGCTGGAGCCTGCGCGATTATTCACTCCGACGACGACACTCAGATTCAACGCTTGAATCAAGAGGTTGCCAAAGTATGGGCGGCTGCCAATCGTATGGGTATGAGTTTAAGCAAGGGGCAGGCCATCACTTGGCTTACCTCTAACGCGGCCGAATCCATTGGTTTACAAGACCAAATAGGCGCACTAAAGGTCGGGATGAACGCCGATGTCGTGCTCTGGAGTGCCGACCCATTTAGCGTTTACAGCAAAGCGGATCAAGTCTGGATAGACGGTGCTCTACGTTTTGATCGCAGTTGGAAGCGCGCCGAACGAACCAGCGACTTTAATCTCGGAATAATTTCGGCAGAAGGAGATCGACCATGAAACCAACGCTTATATTTTTGCTCGCCTCGCTTATTGGCTCAGGTTTACTTAGCCCGAGTTTTGCCCAAGAGATATTGATTCAGAATGCTCAAATAGTAACCGGCGATTTCAGTGGGCAAGCTGATCCTTTGGATCTGCTGATCAAGGATGGCCAAATCACTGGCATAGGCAGTGGTTTGGAAGCCGGCCCTGAGGCTCAAGTTATTGATGCACAGGGCAAACCTGTCACATCGGGCTTTTTTAATGCCGATACTCAATTGGGTTTGCGCGAGGTTAGCGCTGTCGCGCCAACGGTCGACAGTTATACAGAAAATGAGGCGATTACGGCGTCATTGAAAGTAAGTGATGCTGTAAACCCGCATTCCACACTGTTTGCCTTTAATCGCTCATTAGGCGTTACGCACACGCTGGTCCAACCTTCAAACGGAGTCGGCTTGTTCGCGGGCACGGCGGCGATTATCAAACTGGTTGACGATGCCATAGTTGTCGAGCAGGCCGCTATGAATGTAAGCCTGGGCGAGCAGGGCAGCGCGCTGGCTGGAGGCTCACGCGCCGCGGCAATGGGTTTGTTGCGAGAAGCCATCGAAGACGCGCGCGATTATGCAAAAAATCGAGCGGATTTTAATCGAGGCAGCCGCCGCAGTTATCGAATGTCGCGTCATGATTTGGAAGCCTTGGTGCCGGTAGTACAAAGGCGTTTACCTTTGCTGGTTCGCGTCGAACGTGCTTCTGAGATTCTAAAAGTGCTGGAGTTTGCGCAACAACAAAAAGTGACACTTATTCTCAGTGGTGTTAGTGAGGGTTGGCGTGTCGCAGCGCAGATAGCCAAAGCCGAAGTGCCGGTGATTCTCGACCCCATTAATAACCTCCCGGTTTCGTATGAAACTTTAGGCGCACGGCTAGATAATGCCGCGCTGCTTAACGAGGCAGGGGTTACTCTAATGTTTACTGGAATGGGCTGGCAAAACACACACAACGCGCATTTAGTTCGCCAGTCCGCGGGTAATGCGGTCGCGAATGGCTTGCCCTATGCCGTTGCAATAAAAGCACTTACTGAGAACCCGGCTAAGATACTGGGGATACCCGATTTTGGTTCCATTAAAATTGGTGCAAAGACCAGCTTGGTGGTTTGGTCCGGTGATCCTTTGGAAGTAACGAGCCAGCCCGAGGCGGTAGTCGTTGATGGGCAGCTCCAGTCTTTAGTTAGCCGCTCAACTCGATTGCGGGATCGTTATTATGATTCTATCAGAGCCCAACAAGCGGCCGATCTTGCCGAGCAATAGGCGGGTTAGCGCCAGTTTTATTTAGACATAACCATTGGTGATTGTCTTTAAGACAAAAAAGACTAACAAAATTGAATTTGATCAAGGTTTGCGCATTGTAATACTCACGCCAGAAGCCTAGACTGCGCCGCTGTTGTGGCGGCTTTCGCCTGCACCTGAATTTAGTGGCAAACCTATGTTTGAAATCAGCGCAGCTCGGCGAGCTTCTCTTAAAAACGATATTCTGTCTGGCTTAACCGTGGCATTGGCCCTGGTGCCTGAAGCCGTGGCTTTTGCCTTGATCGCAGGAGTAGAGCCTTTAGTCGGTTTGTATGCTGCTTGCTTAGTTGGCTTAATTACCGCCGTTATGGGCGGGCGCCCCGGCATGATATCTGGAGCGACCGGAGCATTGGCCGTAGTGATGGTCGCCTTGGTTGCCGATCACGGTGTGCAATACTTGTTTGCAACCGTTGTGTTAATGGGCTTGATTCAAATGTTGGCCGGGGCTTTAAGGGTAGCCAGATTCATTCGTCTGGTGCCACATCCAGTGATGCTGGGTTTCGTGAATGGCTTGGCCATTGTGATTTTTCTAGCGCAGTTATCGCAATTTGGCCAAGAGGGCATAGGCTGGGCCGCGGGCACCGCTTTTGAAGGCTCGATTATCGACGTCGCTTGGTTGCCGGCCAAAGAACTCGCTATCATGCTGGGCCTAGTGGTGGTTACCATGGCAATCATTCAGTATCTGCCAAAGTTGACTCGCTCGATACCTTCATCACTCGCCGCTATTGTGCTGGTTTCCTTGGCGGTCATTGGCTTTAACATCGACACCAAGGTTGTTGGCGACATTGCCTCGATCAAGGGCAGCTTACCCCCGTTTAATATCCCAAGCGTGCCTTTTACTTTTGAAACACTCAGAATCATTTTCCCCTATGCGTTTATTTTGGCCGCCATCGGTCTCATCGAATCGTTATTGACCTTACGTTTGATCGACGAAATTACCGAAACACGTGGCAACGGCAATAAAGAATGCTTTGGTCAGGGGGTGGCTAACACCGTCACTGGTTTTTTTGGTGGCATGGGCGGCTGCGCGATGATTGGCCAAAGTATGATCAACGTCAATTCCGGCGGGCGAGGGCGCACCTCAGGAATTAGCGCTGCTTTGTTCTTGGCTGTCTTTATTTTGGTCGCTTCAAGCTTGATCGAACAGATCCCCATCGCGGCTTTGGTCGGTGTGATGTTTATCGTTGTGATCGGCACCTTTGAATGGTCGAGTTTTAGAATCATTCGCCGCGTTCCCAAACAAGATGCCTTTGTGTTGATTACCGTCTCGGCGGTAACAGTATTCACCGACTTGGCTTTTGCGGTGGTTGTTGGCGTCATTATTTCGGCCTTAGTTTTTGCGTGGAATCACGCCAAAGAAGTGCGAGTTGAAAAACGTGAAAATCGCTATGGTTCGCACTATTACACCGTGCACGGGCCGCTCTTTTTCGCATCAACCTCATCGTTTTCTGAGCAATTTACGCCACGTGACGACAACAATGATGTGATTATCGACTTCGCCGATTCGCGTGTGGTCGACCATTCAGGTATTGAAGCCATCGAAGCCTTAGCCGATCGGTATCGGCGCAATAACCGCACGCTGCATTTGGTTCACTTAAGCGCAGAGTGCAAACGCCTACTTAAAAATGCAGGCGACTTAGTTGAAGTTAATGTTGTTGAGGACCCAAATTACTTCGTTGCCATCGAGAGCGCTTTTGACGAGGAAGACGCCGTAGCTCCCAGCGGCGCGACTTAGATATTGCTGATAGACACCAAGAGCAAGTAACCTCCTTTAAGCAAGAGTAATCGGGGTAGATCGCAACACAAGGCGTTATAAACAGATTAGGCTTACGCCACCGCCCTCTAGCTTAATCGGAAAGCACATTGGCTCTTGGTCGCCGCAATTCACTTCGCGGCTTGCGGGCATCACGGTATCTAAAATATTCCAACCGCCGACAAGGCGATTATCGTCTTGCCAAGTTCCCTCAACCGTCTCTATCTCATTTGAAACCACGATATAAGCAAAGCGAGGGTCTATCTGCCAAGCACTGTCTTTAGTCTCTGTGGCGCCTGGCTGCGAGATTCTTAAGCCTAGCTTGTAGTTCATATCCGCTTGGCTTAAATCAATATTGACATTGGCGCTCGCGGAGACCTGCTGAGTTTCGCCTTCCTGCCACTCACGAATATCAACATCCTCAACATTGATAAGCTGTAAAACATTGTTTGACGCGTCCAAAATAGCTAATTCAACATTCCAAGCAAAGTGAAAGGCCGCCAAGCCTACGTTGCTAACGTCAAAGCTTATATTGATGCGCGATTGGTTGGCATTAAACCAATGTTGAATGTTACTGAGTTGGTAGTTATAGCCCATGGTTCGGTGCCATTTTCGAAACAAATCACCACCAGGGTTGGAAAAATTATCGCCTACTTCTTGCGCGTCGCCGGCAAAGAAATTCCAACCTTCGGGCACTAAGCGCCAATTATCAACGCCGGTTGTTGCATTTTTGCCCAGTAAGCGACTAATCGTGTCGACCTGTGGCGGACGTATAAAACTATAGTGCGCTCGCTCGATGTAATCTTCTCCGACATCGCCGCCCCAAAAGTCAGTCCATTCTTCGATCACGCCTTCAATATTGGGTTCTCGATTAGGGGGCCATTCGCCGCCCACGGGGCCAAACGTCCAAAGCCGTCGTTCATCGTCAGCGATGATTTCGTCAATCGGGTCATTAAAGTCTTTGTTACCAATATCAACGTCGTTATTACCGTCATTGGGAATGCCATCAACATTAACCCAACCATTGGTATAGCCAATGCCGTCGGTGGGGATGTTGTAAACCAACTCCTCGGGATAACGCACTTGGGTAAGCGCGCTTAGGCCATTGTAATGAGGTGAATTGATACCAAGTGCACCACTGCCCGGTACGGCAACCAGCTCGCCATCTTGGTTGCGCGAGACACTGCCAAAAATATGATCTCGATAATGGGCAAAAAAGAGTTGCTTGATTTCATCGGGCAGCCATTCTTCATCGTTAGGAAACACATTGAACTCACCAAAATAACCCACCATCCCCATCTGGATGATGAAAATTCGCGGGTCGTCCTTGAAGCGATGAATGAACTCAGCGATAAACTCTTTGACTTCGCTTTGATAAAATTCAGATTCATAGTTATGTGACTGAAAACCGCGAGCTTCGTCTACGTTTTCTTCAAAGCGGTCATCGTCTAAAAACCATTGTGGTGTGCGCCCGGCCCGATCTCCTCGTGTCCATTCTGCATTTAGTTGCACAATCACGTGTTTATTCTTGCTGCCAGCTCGGTTGGCAAGCTGATCATCGACAAGATCCCAATTCCACTGATCGTCCTCAGGTTCCAATTCGGCCCAAGTAAAGTTTTGATAACCTACCGAGGCCATAAAGTTGCCGAAATAGACTTCTTGAGGAAAATCCAAACAACAAGTGGCGTCAAAACCAATGTGAAAGCCTTTTAATGGGTTTTGCAGAGGGCCGAGAGTAGGGGCGGGGTTTGCAACCGCGGTCGTGCACATTTGCTCTTGTGCGATTGTGTTTTTGCTCAGCGCTAACAAAGCCAGCAGTACTATCCATTTGTATCTTGAGTTCATCTTATTGCCTCGGTAGCAGCGCAGTTGGTTGACGACTTCTAAGCTTTGAATTGAGCATATCCGCAAAGTATAAGCGAAGAGTCGTTTGTCACCGTTTTTGTTTTTTTTAATTACACAATCACTATAGCGCTAAACGTAGGTTTACTCGCCATGTAAAGAAAAATTTAATATTGGCTGGTTTATATATGAGTTTAAGTGGCTGTTTTATTTGATTTTTTTAATAACCCTTTTTAACGATCTTCGCTAACAAAACCTGTTAGTGAGCACAGATTTGAATCGACTCAATTTATAACTTACTCTTGATGTCGTTAGTTAGTATCGATATTTAGTGTCATTAATGATTCGTGTTTACACAAACCGCCCAAAAGGAGTTTTCGAATTGTCTTATCTAAAACCTGTGCTGGTCTCTGTCATTTTTGCTGGCCTCTTTGCGTTATCTAACGTGTTTGCCAAAACGTCGGTCTGGAAGGTCAGCAATGGCGACGACTACTTTTATTTAGGCGGCACCGTGCATTTGCTCGACGAAGCCGATCATCCGCTCCCAAAAGAGTTTCAAACGGCGTACTTAGACTCTCAAGAATTGATATTCGAGACCGACATTGGCGACGCGAATTCCTCTGAAGTACAAACCGCCTTTGCGCAAGCCATTGCAAGCAAAGATGGTCGCGGCTTGAGCCAAAAACTATCTCCGGCAATTCACAGCCAGCTCAGTGACTTTTTAAGCCAAAGAGGAATGCCCGCTGAAGGATTCGAAGGTTTTGAACCCTGGGGCGTTGCACTCATGATATCCGCGATCGAGTATCAACGAATAGGTTTGCAAGCTGAATACGGAGTCGATCAACACTTCAATCAACTCGCCGCAAGAGATGGCAAGCAAATTGGTGAGCTTGAAACACTGGCAGAACAAATGGGGTTTTTAAGCTCGCTGGGCTCGGTAGAGGGCGACATAATGGTCGAGCAAACACTAAATGATCTAGACAAGCTATCAAGCGTTTTTGACGAACTTAAAAGTGCTTGGCGAGAAGGCGATATGCAAGCGCTCATCAACACAGAGTCTGTCAAATTAATGCGCACCGACTTCCCAACCGTCTACGACGCCTTGCTGGTACAAAGAAACAAAAATTGGATGCAGAAAGTCGACGGGCTATTCGCAGACCAAAACACCGAATTCGTCATGGTCGGCGTTCTCCATCTAGCAGGTACCGACGGCCTACTAAACATGCTCCAACAACAAGGCTACAACGTCAGCCAACTAGGCCAAACCAAAAGCGCTCCAATCGCTCAAACACCATTACCGAAACCTAAGAGTAAAACGGCTCCAAAAGCTAAAAGTAGTTGGGTTGTTAATAGGAGGTAGGTTGTTTCTCCCTGATTGGCGGAGATAGTGAATACGTTCTTTGATTTTATCGCCTCGCGACGGTTTTACGGGAGCCCGGCTATTGCTCTCGCATTGGTGGAGGCGGCGGGGATCGAATAGTGGATTTAAGTTTCTGAAAAGTATGAAAAATTTAATATCAGGTTTTATTAGATACCCTCAAAACTACCCGCAATCTGGTATTTATTAGTCATTTTCTAACGGGATTGGAGCGAATTCTGAATAAACAGACCGGGCAAAATCACTTTTTTGTTTTTCATTCAAGTCATGTTTAGTCACTACATATTCGATTCCACTCGATAATTTGGAAGAGGGTGCCTCGTTTTTCATTATTTCGTTATATTCCAAAATCATGTCTTTGAATTTAGAGATGCATCGTTTCTGAAAGAGCTTAGTGAACTCAGTAACATCATCTCCTTCGGCTTCATGGCCTGTAAATGGGTCTAGTAACTTTGGTAGGTAAACAATATTCCATGGCGCTGTAAACGCGAGCGCATTTTTGGTTTTCCCGAATACGTGCGATACCTGATAGTTTTGTATTTTTGTATAACCTCTCTTTGGTTTTTTCATATATCCAGTTAGCTCTTCTATTAACTTGCGAGGCATAGAGTTATTCGTGGGGTCTTCTTTTAACTCTTTATTTTCAAACACGCAGGCGTAAAAGTCTTTATAGAGTTTAGTATTTCTGCCACCAGCCCCATAACGTCTTATATAAACTTGTTCGCCGCTAGCCAGTCGTAGCTTTAGTTTCTCCCATTCTTCTTTGGCTTTTTCAGCTGATATCTCATTGGCATCAATGGTTTGCTCTAAACCGAAGTTGAAAAATCTGTCTTTGTTTTCCCCTATGAACTCTTGAAAGAATAGTTCGTATGCGTCTCTAGTCATTCCTATTGATTCCTAAATTGTTACTTACATGCATTATTGTCTATTTTGCAAATAAAGCTTGATGTTTATGTTTACAGTGGCTACTATTTTTTGCATGATAGATTATTTTGCAAATAAAGCGAGCCTGGCAAGCTTGGTTTCGATAAAAGCGGGTTATCCGATGAGAGGCCGTATAGAGCAAGTTAAAGGTACTGGTGTGCGTGCAGTTCGTTTGAAAGATGTGAGCTTACAAGGTGGAATAGACTGGGATGCTTGCATTGAAACCGAGCTTAAAGGTCGAAATACACCTCAATGGCTTGAGCCGAATGATGTGTTGTTTGCCGCGCACGGTAGCCACAATACAGCGACTTTTATAGAAGACTCGTTTAAAGACGGTTTGGTTAAAGCAGTTGCAACGCCTATGTTTTTTGTTCTGCGCGTTCGTGATAGTGCATTGTTACCAGAATATTTAGCATGGTTTATTAATGCAGTTCCTAGCCAGAGATACTTTGAGAAAAATGCAGAAGGCAGCCGAACTAAAAGTGTTAGGCGACAAGTGTTGGAAGGGCTCGAAATAGCCATGCCAGAGAAAGAACAGCAACAAAAGATTATTGCATTGGCAAAGAACCTCAATGAGCAGCAGACCTGTTTGCAGCAGCTCGTTGAGTGTAACGAAAAAACGTTAAACGCGATTGCGCAAGACCTCGCTACTG
>CALAKU010000102.1 GCA_937922925.1 uncultured Arenicella sp.
AATCATCCCAATCAAAGCGGTAAGCAAATACTGGCGCACCGCCGGCGGCAGTAATGCGTTTGGCGGGCTCATCAACGGCGCCGGCCTTCCACATGAGCGAGACATAATCAGAAACCAAATCGTACCAAACTTGATCTTTAACCCTGGGTAAAAAACCCAAACGCATATCAACAAACTCTGGGTTGGCCGACAAAAACACTTTTTGCTCATCGCGCGTAGTGCCTGTAATCAGTGGCACATTATTGTAGCGCTCGGGCGACTCAAGCAACGCCAGCGTGGATTCTTTGGGGATAACGAAGCCATCTTGAATCACGTTGGCAATTTGTATATTGCCTTCTCGCCCACTGTTTTCAGCGGCTAGAGCCATCATCTGATAAGGCTCGGCGGCACGCATCATTTGCATCACGTCGCTGGCTGGCATTGCCGCTAGCTTTGCTCTTAAATCTTGCTGGTCAAGTTCTGGATACTGAGTCTTGGCCACCAATTCAATCACCACAGAAGCGCTATTATTTAACCCGGATATGGCTCGTTTTGGCACGGCATCAGGATAAGGTTCGGCTTGACTCAATGGTGTCGTTTCCAAGGTGCCACTTTGCGAGATGGCTTTATGAAACAAGCCTTTGGCAAGTGGCGACGCCATCATAGAGAATACGTTTCGCCCACCGGCTGATTCGCCGAAGATAGTGACGTTGTTGGGGTCGCCATTAAAAGCGGCGATATTATTTTGCACCCAAGTCAGCGCCGCAATAATATCCAAAGTGCCGTAATTACCCGAGGCGTCCGCTGGTGAGGTTGACGTCTGGCGGATCGCATCATGCGCAAGCCAACCCAATAAACCCAGTCGATAGTTGATGGCGACCACAATGACATCGTGTTTGCCGGCCAAGTGATGGCCTTGATACGTTTTGGCCGTGCCCGAGTCGTTACCGCCTCCGTGAATCCAAAACATCACAGGGCGATTTGGCTTGGCATTTTTTGGCGCCCAGATATTCAGGCTGAGACAATCCTCCTGCCCCAATAATTGGCCCCAGTCGCCATCGTCTCCGGCTAAACGCCCCCAAAACTGTACGCAGTTAGCGCCGTATTCAGTCGCATTACGCAGGCCTTGCCAAGCAAGCGCTGGGCGCGGCGCCCGCCAACGCAAGTCTCCGATTGGCGGCTCAGCATAAGGAATACCCAACCATGCATAAGTATCGTAATTGTCAGCAAGGCCAATCAGCTCGCCGGTATCAATCCTAACTTGCGTATTCGGGTCGGGCTCGCGCTTTCCGTCAAAATACAAACCGGCAACGCTTGTCGCAAAAATCTGAGGTGACTTATTTAGCTGAATGTAAGCAAACCCGCTTAAACCTAAAAGCAAAAGGAGCACCAATAGGCTTAGAAATATTTTTTTTATCATCGCTTCGCTATAACTATCTTAGTGGTAACAATTTCGTTGCTGCGCATTGTTAACAGCGCAACACACTAACCAATAAGGAGTATGAACTAAGCCCAAAAATATTTCGTGTGCGCTAATGCAATCTATCATTCATCCGCTGAATACCCGCCAGAGTGGTTCGTACTGATCGGCGCCATCGCTACAACGACTGCTTCAATTAACCGTTTAGATAAAAGACTATTGCAGCAGTAAAAACAACGCGCCAGTGCCGCGCACGACGTTGAGCATCAACACGTCTTTTCCTTCAATGGCCTCGCGCAGACTATCGAGATCTCGCACTGGTCGGCGGTTGGCCGAGACGATAAGGTCGTTTTCTCGAACGCCATGACGCCAAGCGACACTGCCTTTTTCGACACTGCCAATTCGGACACCTTCTTCGGCGTTGGTGCTTACTTGCCGAGTATCGTCCTCACTAAACGTCGCGCCCTCTAATTGGTAATGAATCATTTGGCCTTTTTGCGAAGGTCTCGTAGAAGATTCCAACACAGGTTGCAAACTCATCACATCACCTTGGCGGGCGATCGAAATATCCAATATGTCGCCAGCAAAGTGTTGACCAATAATATGGCGCAAGTCATTGCCTTTTATGATTTTTTGCGAGCCTACTGATAACACTACGTCGCCAACTTGCAAGCCTGCCGATTCCGCACTTGAACCTGGGCTCACATTGGTGACAACTGCGCCACCGTTGTCGTCTTGAATCGCAAAGGCTTGCGCTAAAGATGGCGTAAGGTCTTGTATTTGTACCGCTAAAAACCCCCGTTGCGGAGTGCCGTATTGAACGATTTGCTCTTTCACTCGCATCGCCATGTTGATTGGCGTGGAAAAGCCAATTCGCGAGCTTCCGGCGGTGGTCGCGGCTTTGGCGATATTTAGCCCAACGATAGAACCATTTAAGTCAACTAAAATGCCTGGCCCTACCGCTGCATCTGAGCGAATAAAACTCTGATGAGCTTGCAAGCTATTGGTTTGTGCTAAGGCGCTGACCACGCCCGTTAATAAAGTATTTTCATCGCCCAAAGGGTCGCCAATTGAAACCACAAAATCGCCGATTCGCAAGGAATCAGAATTGCCCATATTGATGGCCTTTAAACCCACCGCGGCAACCTTGATAACAGCAACATTGGTGGCCGCATCTGCCCCAACCACTGCACCATCGACATCACGCCCGTCTGCCAATTGCACCTTGATATTGGTGGCCCCGCGCACAGCGCTTTCGTTGGTCAGAATCAAGCCTTCCAATTCGTCGACAATAACGCCGCTGGTGTAATGCTCTCGATTGCGCGTAGCACTGCGCCGCGAATCAAAAAATCGGCGAAAAAATGGATCATCAAACGGGTCTCGACGTACTTGCACTCGCGACTGCACGGCAATGCGAACCATTGATTCATGAACCTGCTCTACTAAAGGAGCAAGCGAGGGCAAGGCCTGACCGTCAATCTCTGCAGGCAGCGCGGCGCTGGCTCGGTAGTCGCTACTCAAACCACCAAGCAACCCGAGCCAAGCTAGGCCGAACAACCCAATATTTCGTACTGCGCTCATCTCTTTATTTATCTATCTGTCTTCTTAAACTATGGATTTTATAATTTGTTAGCTTGTCAAAATAATAGACAAACTTAAGTTGAATTCGCAACGCCATGCGGCACATGCCCGGTGGGTACATGCTGACGAGCGGACTCACAATGACCCTGCTGGTCATCAAAGAAAATATCGGCACCGAAGGTGCGCAAAAATTCGCCCTTGGGCAAGCCACCTAAGAAAACGGCTTCGTCGATGCGAATATCCCAAGCCCGCAAGGTGCGAATAACTCTCTCATGAGCCGGTGCAGCGCGAGCGGTAATAATGGCAGTGCGAATAGGCGACTCGTCGGCTGGAAACTCGGATTGAATTTCATGCAGCGCCGCCAGCATATTACGAAATGGGCCACCAGGCAGGGGTCGGCGCGCTGAATTCACTTCGTGTCTGGAAAACTCGACCAAGCCTTTTTCTTTGTATATTTGCTCGGCCTCATCAGAAAACACCACCGCATCGCCATCAAAAGCAATACTGAGTTTGTCTTGACTTGCACTTCGTTGCGTATTTGATGGCAACATCGTCGCCGCGGCAAAACCTGCTTGCAGTGTGCTGGCAACGTCTTCGGCTAAGCTCGATAAGAATACGTCTGCTCCGAACGGCTCAATGTACTTAAACGGGCTAACGCCATTGGTGAAGGCCGCCCGCGTGATCGGCAAATCGTGTTCTTGAATGGAATTGAATATTCGCAAGCCCGTGTCGGCACTATTACGCGACAACAAAATAACTTCAACGCGTTCTCGAGCTTGGCCTAGCTGGTTGAGCTTTAATAATTTCTCAACTAATGGGTAGGCGGCCCCAGGCTGGAGTACTTCGTTTTCGCGCTCACGTTGGTAACGGCAATACGCTTCGACACCTTCTTTTTCGAAGATTCGATGGCTTTCTTCAAGGTCGAACAGCGCTCGAGAAGAAATTGCGATCACTAATTTTTTTGCCGTATGGTTCAAAACCTACCCAGTATTTGTTTAAACGGTCATGCAGTTTATCAACAATTGTCGAAGCACCAAAAAAGCTAACAAAGTATTTAGGGAAGACGGCGGCGGCGCAAACCGACTATTGGAAGGTTTTATCTGGGATGCGCCCATTCTGAGAACGAGCAAATTCAATGACTTGCGCTTCATCTTCGGCAAATGTCGCCATAGGGTTGCGCGGCTTGAGAATGGTAAACGATTTTTCCTGATAGTTTGGCCCAGCTACCACTAGGGGAATATTGGCTTTTTGGGCAATGTAGTAGTAACCGCTCTTTAATGTCGGTTTATAGCTTCGAGTGCCTTCTGGAGCGATAAACAATTTTAATTCGTCGTGCTTGTCGAACAAATCGGCAACGCTGTCTACGAAATTCGTCCGTTCACGTCGATTCACCGGCAATACGCCGAGCATTTTACAAACCAAATTGGCGGGGAAGAAAAAGTAGGTGTCTTTGGCAAAAATTTGAACCTTCAAACCAATCGAATTCACGGCCAGCCAACCGTAGATAAAATCCCAGTTGCTGGTGTGCGGTAAGGCAACGAACAAAAATTGTTTCTCGGTTGGTACTTCGCCGATCAATCGCCAACCCAGCATTTTAAATAAAATGAACTTGCAAATTCTTTGTTTCAAAGTCAAGGGGATGCTTGGACGGTGGCTATTGGGAATTGACCGATGATAGTCTAAAAGCGATGCCAACGCTGTGCAAAATCCCGAAGGTGTCGTGTTCTGGCGCTAAAACAAACCAAGTTGAGCAGTCTTAGACGTCGATATGTCGGGCGAATCCAGTTCAGATTCGCTCGCACTTAATTTCGCTAAGGTAATGCCTATTAAGCGAATTGGCCTCTGGCCCACTTCGGTTTTCTTAAGTAACTCTGGCAATACGTCGCAAATTTCGGTTGCAGTGCTGTAGGGGCGTGAACGAGTATGGCTGCGGGTAATCAGAGTAAAGTCTGAATAGCGCAGCTTCAAGGTGATGGTGCGCGCCACCAACGATTTGCCTTCCAAGTAGCCTTCAAGTTTTTCGGCGATGTTTTTTAAAGTGCTCCAAATCAGTGCTTTATCAACCACATTGTTTTCAAAGGTGGTTTCATTACCCAGTGACTTACGTTGGCGATGCGCTTTCACAGGCCGATTGTCTATGCCTCTCGCAACCCGATAATAGTAGCTGCCGCTCGAACCAAACTCGGTTTGCAATTGCACTTCGCTCAGGCTTTTGAGATCGGCACCGGTGTAGATCCCAAGCCCGTGCATTTTCTTTTCGGTGACTTTACCAACGCCAAAAAATTTGCGAATCTCAAGTTGCTCCACAAAGGCTTCTGCTTCTTCGGGCCGAATAACGTAAAGGCCATCGGGCTTGTCCATGTCGGATGCGATCTTGGCTAAGAACTTATTGAACGACACTCCGGCCGACGCCGTCAGATTAACGTCTTCTTTTATCTCTCGTTTGATACGTTGGGCGACTTCCGTCGCCGAACCAATTTTTTCAGCCGCCTCGCTCACATCCAAATACGCTTCATCAAGTGACAGCGGTTCTATCATCGAGGTGTAGCGTTTAAACACCTGATGAATACCTTGCGATGCGTCGCGGTAGGCCTCGAACCTGGGCGGCTGAAAAACCGCATTTTTGCAGAGTTTAACCGCTTGCGAACAAGGCATTGCGGAATGCACGCCAAAACGCCGGGCTTCATAACTGCAAGCGGCGACGACACCTCGACTTTCGGGCCGGCCTCCCACAATCACCGGCTTGCCCTTCAATTCAGGAAAGTCGCGCTGCTCGACCGATGCATAAAAAGCATCCATATCGATGTGTAGGATTTTTCTTGGCAGCGTGTCACTCATTGTTTAAGTCTGTCTATCTTTATGTCTATCGATATCGCGCCTTTGAGTCAAAAATGGCGCTTATAATTGCCATTCGATGGGCGCCCGCCCCCAGTGTTGTAAGCAGGCATTGGCTTGTGAAAAATGTCGACAACCAAAAAAACCTCGATGTGCCGACAAGGGCGAGGGATGCGGCGCTTGCAGCACTTCGTGCCGATTCCTATCGATCACCGCCCCTTTCTTTTGCGCATAGCTGCCCCACAGCATAAACACCTTAGGCTCGCCCTGCTCATTGAGGACTTTGATAACCGCGTCGGTAAATCGTTCCCAACCTTTGCCTTGATGGCTGCCCGCTTTGTGCGCTTCCACGGTAAGCACCGAGTTTAGCAACAACACGCCTTGCTCTGCCCACGGTAAAAGGTAGCCGTGCGAGGCCGGCGCTATATCCAAATCAGTCTGGAGTTCTTTGTACATGTTGCGTAAAGACGGAGGAATCGGTACGCCGGGTAGCACACTGAAACTCAGCCCATGAGCTTGGCCCGGGCCATGGTAAGGGTCTTGCCCTAAGATCACGACCTTCACTTGCTCTAGAGTCGTGGTGTTCATGGCAGTAAAAATATGATTTCCGGCAGGGTAAATTTGCTTACCTTTCTGTTTTTGATCGCGCAAAAACTGTCGCAAAGACACCATATAGGTTTGTTCGAACTCTGGCTTTAAATGTCGAAGCCAAGAGTCGTGTAAGTCGATTGCTGGCTTGCGTTTTACGTCACTCATATCACTATAAAATTATTTGGCCGCCTAAGCCTTTGTTCAGGTCGGGAGCTTGCGACCAATTACTGGTAAATCACTAACAACACGCCACAGAAATGGATCTGGTAAATAGAACCAGTGATTGTGTCGAATTGATTAATAAAAAGTAACCGGAATTCGCAAAAACACAGCGCATAGAATACGGCTTATTTTCTTTCGGGCTCTAGTTTACCTTAGTAACTCAAGACACGTTAAAGTGGCTTGCTGCGGCTGGCTTTGGCGCGCACAGGCAAGGTAGTTTTAAAGACAAAATGATGCACCACCAACCACACAAATAGCAGGCCTAAGGGCATCTAAAATCTTCGCCATAAAAGCCCAAAATTTATTAACGACGGTTAAGGCTCGTTGAGCTCGAGCAGCCCTGTGCCTAGACTCCTCAATGTGTGATCGCTTCTACCCAAAGCGAGATGCACAAGCTTATAACTTACCCAACCCTACACAATTGAGGAACACACTATGTTTTCCACTAAAAAGACAGTACTACCTAACTTTATTCGAATTTTAACCGCAGCGGCTTTGGTGCTAGGCGCTAATCAGGCCATGGCCGCACATCACGGCGATGCTGAAGACAAAATCAAAGACCTAAAAGATATGAGTTCAGAAAACATCGAACCACAAGTCGAGCAAGCCGCCGGCGAGCTTGAGGGCCAGCTTGATGAAACTGTTGACGAAGCTCGACAAAACTTGGAACAACAAATCGAGGAAGAAATGGAGAAAAAAGCCGGGGAACCGCAAGACCAATAAGGGTTACGTTCAACGACTTTATCGAAAGGCTCATGCTGCCAGCATGGGCCTTTTTTTATCCCCAGTGAGCGAGTGTTGGTTGTTTGTCACGCAAGTGATTTATAATACGGTTTAAACGACGCGTTCATAACTCATTGAACCACTTTTATAAACACTCTGGAGCACACCATGATTGAAGTTGGCAACGCCATTCCCGATGCAACCATCACCGTTATAAATGCCGAAGGCCAAGACAATGTTTCGGCCGTTGATTTTTTTGCTGGCAAAAAAGTCGTTCTTTTTGCACTGCCCGGCGCATTTACTCCGACTTGCTCAGAAGCTCATTTACCGGGTTTTGTGGTCGAATTCGATGCCATTAAAGCCACAGGCGTCGACACCGTTGCATGCCTATCGGTAAACGACGCCTTCGTAATGAAAGCATGGCAAGATGCTCAAAATGCCGAGCACTTAACAATGATCGCCGATGGTGGCGGTGCACTGACTAAAGCCATGGATTTGGTACTCGATACAGGCGACTTCGGCGGCGTCCGTTCACGCCGCTACTCGATGATTGTTGACGACGGCAAAGTGACTCACCTTAACCTCGAAGAAGGCGGTGGCTTCGAAGTAAGTGATGCGAAAACGATTCTGTCGCAATTGGCTTAGATTTATCGTTTTGTCGTAGAAGTACCCGACTGTTTATCGCGAGTCGGGTACTGGCCGTCGCTTAGCGGCCACGGTGTCGGGAAAAAGCCTCTTTTTTGGAATTCCTCGATATCCGGGGCCAAGATTACTTGGCCTCGACACCTCTTATATCTTGATCAAGATAAGTGATCAGGGTTCTTTTTTTATGGATATCATGATTTACTGGCTATAGGGATACCCTGATTTCTACTGATACTTTCTTAAACGAATAGAGTATATTTTTATTGCCTCATGGCTTCAGATTTAGAACTAAGAATTTCCGCACTTGCCGACATCGAAGATATTCAAGGGATGACTCGGCTTCTTTGTGAATGGCCGGATAAAACGCCCGAATGGTTGCTTTTTGTTGATGTGCGCATCGGTGCGCCAAGCACCAATAAAGAACAAAAAGCATTACTAAAACAAGTGAAAGCCGAAGCATTGCTAATCCAACCGGATTTAGCCGAGCAAGGGGTCGATGAGCTACTTGTGGCTGAATCGAGCATGCCGCCTACGAGCCCAGAAACACAAGAGGCGTTTGTGTTGACAGATGAAGATCGCAATAACTTTGAAATTATTGAGACCTTGCAAGACTTTGAGTGTTGGGATGCCGAGGAAATTACCGAGTATATTGCATCATTGGATTACGCGAAGCTGGATGAGGCCGTGCAACACCTCGTTAATCAATATGTATATGGCTTAATCGCAAATGGCCAAAAGGACAGCGCGCTTGACCGCTTGGTGGAGCAACATTCGTATCAGGTATGGTTGCATTCTTTTGCC
>CALAKU010000103.1 GCA_937922925.1 uncultured Arenicella sp.
TTCATTTTTTGGATCATAAGGGCTATCGCAAACGATTTCGCAGTCGTATAAATCGCCTAAAATATTGACCTTGAGTTTGGTGCCAATTTCGGCCGCTTCTGGCGAAACATAGCCCATGCCAACGCTCTTCTCAAAGGCGACGGAATATCCACCTGAGGTTAATCGCCCAACCTTGGTATCGCCAAGAAATAAGGCTTCTCGGCCCCAAGGATCAGCATCCTCTGGGCCATCAATAAGCAGGGTTACGCATTTCCAGCGCACGCCGGTTGCAACCATTTTGTCTTTACCACGAAACTCTTTACTTAAGTCGATAAAGCGCGGCAAATCGGCTTCTTGCGGCGTGGCGTCGCGTCCAAGCTCAGTACCAAAGGCGCGATAGGACTTTTCTTGGCGTAACCAGTTTTGCGCCCGGGCACCGACCAGCTTCATATCAAATTCGGCACCAGCCTCAAGCAATTGATCAAACAAGTAATTTTGCATCTCAATAGGATGGTGCAATTCCCAACCAAGCTCACCAGTATAGGCCACTCGAATAGCGTGCACTGGGCACATTGCCAATTCGATTTCTTGAGATGAGAGCCACGGAAAGCGCTTATTACTCAAAGCCGTTTCCGGGTCGGCATCGCGAATTAACTTTTTGAGCACGGCTCTTGAGTTCGGCCCGGCAATGGCAAACACACCATACTGAGTGGTGACGTCGTGAATCTCGACATAGCCAAATTGCTCGGCTTTATCTTGCGCTGATTTACGCAAGTAGTCGGCATCGTAGGCGGTCCATGCGCCGGCAGAAACTAAGTAGTATTCATCTTCGGCTTTGCGAACAATCGTGTACTCAGTTCGAGTTGTACCGACTTCGGTCAAGGCGTAGGTGAGATTAATGCGCCCAACTTTGGGGAGCTTATTACAAGTAAACCAATCCAAGAACTCAGTCGCGCCCGGGCCTTTCACAAGGTGCTTGGTAAACGCTGTGGCGTCGATCAAGCCGACGTTTTCACGAACCGCCTTGGCTTCTTCCACGGCATATTGCCACCAAGCACCACGACGAAACGAACGTGAATCGTGGTCACTGAACCCTTCTGGCGCATAGTAGTTTGGGCGCTCCCAACCATTTACTTGGCCGAATTGCGCGCCTTTGGATTTTTGCCGATCGTACGCGGGCGACGTGCGTAAAGGTCTTGCGGCTTCTCGTTCTTCATCGGGATGGTGCAACACATAAACGTGTTCATAGCACTCTTCATTTTTGCGCGTGCCGTATTCCGTGGTCATCCAATCGCCATAGCGTTTTGGGTCAAGCGATGCCATGTCAATTTCGGCCTCGCCTTCAACCATCATTTGCGCGAGATAATTGCCAACCCCGCCCGCCGCAGTAATACCAAAGCTAAAGCCTTCGGCGAGCCACATGTTTCGTAAACCCGGTGCCGGGCCAACTAAAGGGTTGCCGTCTGGCGTGTAACAAATCGGGCCATTGTAATCATCTTTCAAACCACTTTGTTCGCAGCTCGGCATGCGATGAATCATGGCCATGTATTGGTCTTCGATGCGTTCTAAATCCAATGGGAATAAATCGGCGCGGAAGGTATCCGGCACTCCGTACTTGAAGCGCGCTGGTGCATTGCGTTCATAGACGCCTAAAATCCAACCGCCACGCTCTTCTCGCACGTAAGATTGCGCATCAGCATCACGAATGACTGGATGCTCTGGGTTGCCCGCTTCTCGCCATTTTACTAGCGCCGGGTCTGGCTCGGTCACGATGAATTGATGCTCAACTGGAATGGCTGGAATCTTAATGCCCAACAACTTAGCCGTGCGTTGAGCGTGATTGCCTGTCGCGGTAACAACATGTTCGGCGTGCACGATGGTTTGCTCTTCTGATGGAACGAGATTCCCACCCTGCTCGACCATCTTGGTCAGGGTCACTTTCCATTCCGAGCCTGTCCATTCATAGCCGTCGGCTTGCCACTTTCGCTCGATAGTCACACCGCGTTGGCGCGCGCCTTTGGCCATCGCCACTGTGACATCGGCCGGATTAATGTAACCATCATCCGGATGATAAATGCCGCCCACCAAATCATCGGTGTTGATCAATGGCCAACGTTCTTTGATTTGTGATGGGGTCATTTTATGGTACTCGATACCAACCGTCTCGGCGGTAGAGCCGTACAACATAAATTCGTCCATGCGCGCCTGGGTTTGTGCCATGCGCAGATTACCAACCACAGAAAAGCCCGCGTTCAAACCGGTTTCGGCCTCAAGCGATTTGTAAAATTTGACTGAGTAGTCGTGCAAATGCGAAGTCGCATACCCCATATTGAATAAAGGCAAAAGACCTGCGGCGTGCCAAGTTGAGCCAGAAGTCAGCTCATCTCGCTCTACTAACATCACGTCTTCCCAACCATATTTGGCGAGGTGATAAGCAATACCGGCACCGACCGCGCCGCCGCCGACCACAAGGGCTTTAACATGTGACTTCATGATGTCTTTTCTCCAACAGAGTAATGGCTTGAAACGCGCTTAATGTACGCCAATCAATTGGCGGCGATTTGTCTTTAAACGACATTTTATACAACCAGAGCAACCCGCAAGTGACTGGTTCTATCATTTCAACAAAGTTGGTCATGCCAAACGTTGCATGTCGCGCTAAGATAAGTTTTTTGAGAGGCCGGAATCATACAATATTTTGGTATGGCGCGATTCAATGTGAAGTCAACTTTTAGAGTTTGGTCGAACCCGAATCGCCGCCCTGTAAACACACAAAACAACAATTATTTTTAACAGCGACAAATTGTGAGTCGCATACCTTTTAGGAGTTGCCATCATGGCCTACAAAACTGATATCGAAATCGCTCGCGAGGCGAATAAAAAGCCCATTCAAGAGATTGGTGCCAAACTCGGTATACCAACAGAGCACTTGCTTCCGTTCGGCCATGATAAAGCCAAAATCACCGCTGAATTTATCAGTGAACAGCAAGGTAAAAGCGATGGGAAGTTAATTCTAGTTACCGCAATTAACCCAACGCCTGCTGGTGAAGGCAAAACCACAACGACCGTCGGGCTTGGCGATGGATTAAATGCCATTGGTAAAAAAACCGCAATTTGTATTCGCGAAGCATCGCTTGGCCCTTGCTTTGGAATGAAAGGCGGTGCGGCTGGCGGCGGCATGGCGCAAGTGGTACCAATGGAAGACATGAACCTGCATTTTACAGGCGACTTTCATGCGATCACATCGGCCCACAACCTTTTGTCGGCGATGATCGACAATCACATCTATTGGGGCAACAAACTTGAAATTGATTCTCGACGGGTCACTTGGCGGCGTGTCATGGACATGAATGACCGCGCACTGCGCGACATTGTCACCAGCCTAGGCGGCGTCGCTAATGGTGCGCCTCGCCAAACCGGTTTTGATATCACGGTAGCCTCTGAGGTGATGGCTATTTTGTGTTTATCAAAGAACCTTGAAGATTTAGAGAAACGATTGGGCGACATCATCGTTGCATATCGCCGCGACAAGAGCCCAATTTACGCTCGCGATATCAAAGCCGATGGCGCCATGACAGTATTACTCCAACAAGCCATGCAACCAAATTTGGTGCAAACGCTGGAGAACAATCCCGCGCTCGTTCACGGTGGCCCGTTTGCCAATATCGCTCATGGTTGTAACTCTGTGGTTGCCACCACCACGGCTCTAAAGCTGGCTGATTACGTGGTCACAGAAGCCGGTTTTGGCGCTGACCTTGGTGCTGAGAAATTCTTGAACATTAAATGCCGAAAAGCCGGCTTGTCGCCAAGTGCGGTCGTGTTGGTCGCCACGGTTCGAGCCATGAAAATGAACGGCGGTGTCGCCAAGGCCGACCTAGGTGAAGAGAACGTTCAAGCGGTTAAAGACGGTTGCCCGAACCTAGGCCGTCACATCGAGAATCTAAAATCCTTTGGCGTGCCTGTTGTGGTTGCCATTAATCACTTTGTAACTGACACCGATAACGAAGTTGAGGCCATCAAGGCCTTTGTAGCAGAGCAAGGTTCAGAAGCTATTGTCTCTAAGCATTGGGAGTTTGGTTCCGAGGGGTCTAAAGAATTAGCCACCAAAGTAGCCGAGTTAGCTGAGTCTGATGCCGCCAGTTTTGCGCCAATTTATCCAGACGACATGCCCTTGTTCGAGAAAATCGAAACCATTGCTAAACGTATTTACCGAGCTGACGAAGTACTGGCCGATAAAAAGGTTCGCGATCAACTTAAACAATGGGAAGAGCAAGGCTATGGCAACCTACCTGTTTGCATGGCCAAGACTCAATACAGCTTTAGCACTGACCCGAATCTGCGCGGCGCGCCAACTGGCCACAGCGTTCCAGTTCGAGAAGTACGCTTAGCGGCCGGTGCTGGCTTTATAGTTGCTATCTGTGGTGAGATCATGACCATGCCGGGGCTGCCAAGCGTGCCATCTGCAGAAGCCATTCGCATTAACGAAGAAGGCCAAATAGACGGTTTGTTTTAACTGACTATCTTTAATTGGTAAACGAGAACGCCGCTGGTTTTGCTAAAGTCAGTGGCGTTTTTTTTTACTGTTTATCGAATTTTGCGCGACTGCGTGCCTATCAATACCGTGGCGCAGTCACCGTAGAATTTGCGTATAAATTCTAGCAACGCAACTCAAGCTTAATTAGCGAATCAAATTCTGATAGTCGATTAACATACCGCTGCGGTGGCACTCGTAGCCCGGCAAGGCATTGACCTCGTTTTGAAAATCAGTTGAGCGAAGCATCTGCACAAAATTTTGAATATCCTTGTCAGCTTCTGTATCCACCTTATAGGCCCATAAATAAACGTCTTCTGTCGCTGGAATAAAATCCAAATTAAAGCGAGCGGCCGCGGCTTGCATCCCGAATCCCACGTCGGCCATACCGGTCGCCACTTGCGCAGCTATGGCGGTATGTGTGTATTCGTACTGATCGTAACCCTTGATCGATGCCGCCTCAGTCTTTGCTTCTAGCAACAACTCATCAAATAATTCACGTGTGCCTGAGCGAGGCTGGCGATTAATAAAGCGTAGGTTTTGTGATGCAATACTCTCTATGCCCTTCCAGGATTGCGCTTTGCCCGGCGCCAACATAAACCCCACCTGCCGCTTAATAAACCCAAGCACGCGAGTATCACTTCGATCAACCAAACTGTCGTAGCGCTGAGTTTGGCTCGTGATTTTGTGATGCAATGGCACTGTAAAACCGGCAATACGGCATGAGCCAGCGTGCAGCGCCATGAGTGCATCCTCGGAGCCGTGATAATGCAATTCGGTTTGAAATTCCGGCAGGTGCTTGGGAATCAAGGCAACGGCATAACCGTGGCTCGCATAAATAGTCAGCACTTGCGCCTGATCTGACAACACCTTGTGAACCTCGGCGTTAAGCTCCATGGCCAAACTTTCCATCTGCGTATGTAAACGCGCATCGATCCGCTGATTCGCTTGCAATAACACCTGACCCAATTGAGTTAGGCGTGCACCGCGACCACGCTCTTTTTGCGCAACCGGTGCACCAAAAAAGGTATCGGCCTCTAATAAAATGTTCCAGGCTAAGCGGTAAGACAAACCGCACTCTTCGGCCGCACGCGTGAGTTTTCGGTGTTGTTCAATAGCGCCTAATAAGGCCAATAAGCGAGTATGAAGTTGCTGGCCCTGTGCATCTACCAAACGCCAATTCGGTTGAATAGAGAGGTTATTAATCTGCATTTTTCTGCATATTCTTGATTGAGCGACATCGTGATAAATTAACATCTAAAGCACGACATAGTTGCATATTATTGCATATTTACCACGCAAAATAGACCAACAACGTGATAATTTCAAACAACGATTTAACTCGAGCGTTTTAAATCCACTAAGTTAAGCCATGATAGCGAGCACCAAACACCAAGCTGTACTGACAGCCATTAACGACAACAAAGAGCTGGAAGGCGCCCTATTGCCCATTCTTCATCAAATTCAGCATGATTTGGGCCACATTCCTAGTGAGCACGTTGCCGACATCGCCGAAGCACTGAATCTCTCACGAGCTGAGGTTCACGGTGTGGTTAGTTTTTATCATACCTTTACCACCAAGCCTCATGGCCAACATGTGATCGAAGTATGCCGAGCGGAGTCATGCCAAGCCAAAGGCGGCCGCGAGATCGAAGCCGCAGTAAAAGAAGCGCTTGGGGTCGATTACGAACAAACCACAGACGACGGCCAAATCACCTTGGAACCCGTTTATTGCTTAGGCAATTGCGCTTGCTCTCCATCGATCAAAATTGATTCACAAATATACGGCCGCCTCACAACACAGAGCGTCGAAGATCTCATCCAAAGCCTGCGCTCGGAGCAACACTAATGACGACTACGATTTATATCCCGCGCGATTCAGCTGCCATTTCGGTGGGCGCAGATTTTGTCGCCAACAAGCTTGCTCAATTAGATGAGGTAGAAATTATCCGCAATGGCTCGCGCGGCTTATTCTGGCTCGAACCCATGGTCGAAGTTCAAACCGATCAAGGGCGCATCGCTTACGGCCCGGTCACTGCCGATCAAATCGACGGTTTGATTGAGGCGGGCATGCTCGAAGGCAAACAAGATCACGCCTTGTGCTTGGGCAAAACCGATGACATCCCCTACCTCGCCAAGCAACAACGTTTAACGTTTGAGCGCGCAGGTCTTATTGACCCGGTGAGCTTGGAAGACTATACGGCTCATGAAGGCTATCAAGGCTTGCAACGGGCATTAGGCATGACTGGCCAAGCTTGCGTTGATGAGGTTAAAGCATCGGGTTTGCGCGGCCGTGGTGGCGCGGCGTTTCCCACCGGCATCAAATGGCAAACCGTATTGGATGCGCCGGGCGAGAAAAAATACATTGTCTGCAATGCCGATGAAGGCGACTCGGGCACCTTTGCAGATCGCTTACAAATGGAAGCCGACCCATTTGGCCTAATCGAAGGCATGACCATCGCCGGCATTACGGTTGGTGCCGACAAAGGCTATATCTATCTACGCGAAGAGTACCCGCACGCACACCAAATCTTAAATGAAGCCATTGCCAACGCCGAACAACATAATTGGCTTGGTGACAATATTCAAAACAGCGGCAAGCACTTTCACTTAGAAGTTCGCCTCGGTGCTAAGTCGTACATTTGTGGTGAAGAAACCGCACTGCTAGAAAGCCTAGAGGGCAAGCGTGGCGTGGTGCGAGCCAAACCTCCGCTACCTGCTCTTGAAGGTCTCTTTGGTAAGCCCACCATCGTCAACAATGTGCTGTCTTTATCCAGCATTCCTGGCATTTTTGCTAAAGGCGCGGCGCACTATGCCGACTTTGGTATGGGTCGCTCTCGAGGCACCATGCCATTTCAGCTAGCGGGAAACCTCAAGCAACCCGGCTTGGTTGAATTGGCCTTCGGCGTGACCTTACGCGAGCTGTTAGAAGACTTCGGTGGCGGCTCGGCCAGTGGTCGGCCATTAAGAGCCGTGCAAGTCGGCGGCCCGCTTGGCCCCTATATGCCTGAATCACAATGGGATACCCAAATGGATTATGAAGCCTTAATCCAAATTGGTGGCATGTTGGGCCACGGCGGTTTAGTGGCGTTCGACGACAGCGTCGACATGGCCGAGCAAGCTCGCTTTTCCATGGAGTTTTGTGCTGAAGAATCCTGCGGCAAATGCACTCCCTGCCGTGTTGGTGCCGTGCGCGGTGTGGAAACCATCGACAAAATTCGCGCTAACGATGAGCGTGCTCAAAACACAGAATTGTTAAAAAACTTGTGCAACACAATGGAGAAAGGCTCTCTGTGCGCCATGGGCGGCATGACGCCCTTCCCAGTAATGAGCGCACTTAATCATTTTGGTGAAGACTTTGAAAAATAAGTTCATCACACAAATTAACGACCCAGTTTTATCAGAGCGAAACGACGCTCAACGAGGTTAGACCCATGATCCGAGTAGAACATCCAAACGACCCGAACAAAGATTACGGTACGCCGAGTGCCGTCTCACTAAACGACCTTGCCGACGGCGTTGCGTTTGAGACCGTCACTGGCACCATTGATGGCGTTGACATCACGGTTCCTAAAGGCACATCGATTATGCGCGCCTCGGCTCTGGTCGACATCAACATCCCCAAGCTTTGCGCCACTGATTCAGTCAAAGCGTTTGGATCATGCCGACTGTGCTTAGTGCAAATTGAGGGCCGTCGTGGATTCCCAGCGTCGTGCACCACACCGTTTGAAGACGGCATGGTCGTGACCACTCAGAACACTGAGCTGGCCGACATTCGCCGAGGTGTGATGGAGTTATATATCTCGGATCACCCCTTAGACTGCTTAACCTGCTCAGCCAATGGCGATTGCGAATTGCAAGACATGGCCGGCGTCGTAGGTTTACGTGAAGTGCGCTATGGCTATGAAGGCGAAAACCATCTTGATGAAGTCAAAGATGAATCGAACCCTTATTTCACTTTTGACCCCAGCAAGTGCATCACCTGCTCACGCTGCGTACGCGCGTGCGAAGAAACTCAAGGCACGTTTGCACTAACGATTGAGAATCGAGGTTTCGCTTCAAAAGTAAGCCCCGGCCAGTCGGAAGCGTTTATCGATTCTGAGTGTGTGAGCTGTGGCGCCTGCGTACAGGCCTGCCCTACCGCCACCTTGAGCGAAAAATCGATTATCGAAGCGGGCCAACCCGAGCATTCAAAAGTCACCACCTGCGCCTACTGCGGCGTGGGTTGTGCGTTTAAAGCCGAGATGCAAGGCGATAAGGTCGTGCGCATGACGCCTTACAAAGATGGTAAAGCCAATCGCGGCCACTCTTGTGTCAAAGGTCGATTTGCCATTGGCTACGCAACCCACAAAGAACGCATGACCGAACCCATGATTCGTGATTCCATCAACGAGCCATGGCGCACAGTTGATTGGGATGAGGCGTTTGAGTTTGCGGCCAGCAAGTTAAAAGGCATTCAAGCCAAATACGGTCGAAAATCCATCGGCGGCATCTCAAGCTCACGTTGCACGAACGAAGAAGTATGGCTGGTGCAAAAAATGATTCGTGCTGGGTTTGGCAACAACAATGTCGATACCTGCGCTCGTGTCTGTCATTCACCAACAGGCTACGGCCTAAAACAAACACTTGGCGAATCCGCCGGTACGCAGAACTTTGATTCGGTTGAAGACTGCGATGTTGTGATGGTGATGGGCGCGAACCCCACCGATGCGCATCCAGTGTTTGGCTCGCGTTTGAAAAAGCGCTTGCGCGAGGGCGCGCGTTTAATCGTAGTCGACCCGCGACGAATCGATCTGGTCAAAAGCCCGCACATTCAATCCGACTACCACTTGAAGTTGATGCCCGGCACCAATGTGGCGTTCATTAACACCATGGCGCACATCATCGTTCGAGAAAAATTATTCGACGCCGACTTTGTGGCTGAGCGCTGCGAAACCGAGGCTTTCAAAGAATGGATGACCTTTATTCAAGATGAGAAAAACTCACCTGAATACAACGAAGCCGTTACCGGCATCCCAGCTCAAGACATCATCGAAGCGGCGCGCTTGTATGCCACTGGCGGCAATGCCGCTATTTATTATGGGCTTGGTGTGACCGAGCACAGCCAAGGCTCAACAACCGTGATGGGTATTGCTAACTTGGCCATGCTCACTGGCAACATCGGTAAGCGCGGCGTTGGCGTAAACCCATTGCGCGGCCAAAACAATGTACAAGGCTCTTGTGACATGGGCTCGTTTCCGCATGAGTTACCGGGTTATCGGCCGGTTTCAGATGACGCAGTCCGAGCCAGCTTTGAGCAAGCGTGGGGCGCCGAACTAGACGGTGAACCGGGCTATCGCATTAATAACATGCTCGATGCCGCGTGCGCTGGTAAATACAAAGGCTTGTACGTGCAAGGCGAAGACATTGCGCAATCAGACCCCAACACCAAACACGTGGAAGAAGCCTTGCGCAATCTTGATTGCTTAATTGTTCAGGACATTTTCTTAAACGAAACGGCCAAGTTCGCCACCGTGTTCTTACCGGGTTCGTCTTTTCTCGAAAAGAACGGCACTTTCACTAACGCCGAGCGACGCATCTCGCCCGTTCGCAAGGTGATGGAACCCATGGGCGGCAAAGAAGATTGGGAAGTGACCATGGGTTTATGCAACGCCATGGGCTACGAGATGAACTACTCACACCCGAGTGAAATCATGGACGAGATCGCCGCCCTGACGCCGACCTTCACCAACGTAAGCTATGAGCGTTTAGACAAAGAGGGTTCAATCCAATGGCCATGTAATGACGAGTCGCCTGAAGGCACGCCCGTGATGCACATTGACGAATTCGTGCGCGGTAAAGGGCTATTCAAAGTCACTGAGTACGTGCCAACCGATGAAAAAGTCACACGACGGTTCCCGTTAATTCTCACCACCGGCCGAATCTTGTCGCAATACAATGTGGGCGCGCAAACACGCCGCACCGACAACAACGTGTGGCACAACCAAGACTTACTGGAGATTCATCCGAGCGACGCAAACGATCGCGGCATTACCACCGGCGACCGCATTAAGATTCAATCGCGCTCTGGCGAAACTCATTTAACCGCCAAGGTCACCGAGCGAGTTCAACCCAGTGTGGTTTACACCACCTTCCATCATCCGGAAAGCGGCGCCAATGTAATCACCACCGACAACTCAGATTGGGCCACTAACTGCCCTGAGTACAAAGTAACGGCGGTACAGGTTGCTAAAGTGATGAGCGACGATAAGAACTCAGATTGGCAAGATCAGTTCGAAGAGTTTAGCGAACGCCAAGTCGAGTACGCCGGGCTGGATACCGAAGAAGAAACGGCGTAAGCAAGCGTAAGCCGTATTCCTGACCATGGCTAAGCCCTCTGAGAACGACGACCAAGTGTTACCCACGGCGATCACGCCAGCGGGCTCGCAAACGCGTTCGGTCACCGTGCGGCACTCAGGCTCTTTACAGAGCCAATCGCAGGATGTGATTGCCGAAGAAGTCGCGGTGGCGTTGAGCTACAACGGGCAAAGCCATGCCGTGATGATGGCCAGCCCCATGGCGCTGGAAGATTTCGCCATCGGCTTCAGCCTGACCGAACGGATCATCGATACGCCGTCAGACATCCTCTCAATCGACGCGCGTGAAGCCAAACAAGGTTTTACCGTCGACATCAGAGTGCATAAAACACGGCAAGAACGGCTAGACAGTAAACGCCGGCAAATTGCAGGCCGTTCAGGTTGTGGTATTTGCGGCATCACAGAATTAGCCGAAGCCTTACCAGAGTTGCCAAGACTAGACACCAGCGACAGCGTAAGCCACCGCATCGTCAGCAAAGCCGTTGATCAATTACAAAACCAACAACAGCTCCAACAAAGCACCGGTGCCGTGCATGCCGCTGCCTTAATCGACAAAAGCACCGGCGAACTGCTGCTGCTTCGAGAAGACGTTGGCCGCCATAATGCGCTTGATAAATTGATTGGTGCCATCTCAACTCAACACAACGTCAACACCAAAGAGGTCTTCGTGTTGATCAGCAGCCGAGCCAGCCACGAATTGGTCAGCAAATGCGCCATCGCAGGCATTGATACTTTGGTGAGTATTTCAGCCGCCACAACCTTAGCCATCGATGTCGCAGCGCGCGCCAATATCAATGTCATCGGTTTTGTTCGCGGCAAACGGCAAATCCTGTATCACCAGTCCAAAGACTGATTCGCACGCTCGACCTAAGGCGACTGCGTAAAGCAAATGACCACTTTTTTATACTCGTAATGAAAAACAGACTCACCGCCACGAAACAGAGCAAAGCAACATGTTAAGCGGCGTCTGTTTTGGATGCCGCGATTTAACCACGGCAGGCAAGTTCTACGACGCGGTACTCGCCACCCTCGGCATGCAACGCCTATTCGAAAACGCTCTTGAAATTGGCTACGGCCAGCCAAACCAAACACTCAGCTTTTGGGTACTACTGCCTTACAACAAGCAAGCCGCCACCCACGGCAACGGAACCCAAGTCATGTTTCAAGCAACATCAACAGCCGCGGTAGACGCGTTCTACAAAACCGCACTAAATCTCGGCGGCAGCGACGAAGGACAACCCGGCCCCCGCGACTACAAACCCGGCTACTACGGTGCCTATGTGCGCGATTTAGATGGCAATAAATGTCATGTTTTTTATCTGCCTTCTGCTTAATTTTGGTGTGAATTCTGTGTTGGATTTAACAATTAGAGTTTAA
>CALAKU010000104.1 GCA_937922925.1 uncultured Arenicella sp.
TGTCGGAAACTATGCAAGTAACAATAACTTGGATCGGGGTACCATTACCCTGGACATAGTGGAAGACACCACGTCGCAAGCCGTTACCGGAAATATTATTTTTCAAGCTGACCGAGGCGTGGCCTCGACAAGTTGTTTGCGTAACACCACCATAGCCACGGGCACGAACAATGGGTTCAATATCAGCATTTTGTCAAACATGATGGAAAATGTGATTTCGGGCGGCTTTGTTATTGTGACTACAACTACTGTTTTGGATAACCCGGATACTGACGCGAATGAGGCATCGACGACTGTCTCAACCACCACGTCGCCCACTGGCATAGTTGGCACGCAAACTAGAACTTTGGGTAATGGCACTACTATCACCGAGGTCACGTCCGAAGGAATGGGGCAAACATTGATGGGCGCCATCAATATCCAATTAGCGATTAGCAATAACGGCAATACCTTATCAGGCACTTATGTGACCGATGGCAATATCTGTTCTAACCAAACAGGCACTGGTGAGTTGACTCTGAATCGCGCCTCTTAAACAGCGTGTCGATTCCATAAATATTATGGTCAAGAGTTCTGCCTTTACTTTTAAGAAAACAGCCGGTGTTTTAACACTGGCTTTTTTTTACTGGTGCTTAAGCTCTGTCGCTGTGGCTCAGTCGCAGCCTGAATCAGCGGGTCAAAGTGAGCCAGAATCATTTGTTGAGGTGTACTTAAGCCTTGGCGACAAGCATGGTTTTCCTCTACCCGATGCCCAAGAAACCTTTGACTGCACCGATCAGATATTTTCAGTGGTGAAAGTTCATTACTACGAAGAAGGTAAATACAATTTAGAGGTAGAGTGGTTAGACCCAAATCAACGCCAGCGTGAACGCACTGAGTACCCTTTTACTGTGCCAGACCCAAGCATTCAACCTACTACTCGCTTATGGAGTTGGTTGCGCCTCAAACGAGGCGCTGGCGCAGGCTTGTTTCAATGGATCAACCCGAGTGCGGGGCTCGAAGATTTAATCGGTATTTGGCAACTCAAGGTATCGATCAACGGCAAGGAAGTCGCCAAAAGTGATTTTGAAGTCAGCTGCTAACCGCTTATTCATAAAATTAAATCGAAGACTCAGTTAATTAGCCCCTTGTTCGGCTTTTTTCTTAGCGACGTTATTCCTTACGTAAAGGGGCTCGAAACGCTTTGCGTCAATAACATTGCCTTGGATAAATTCTGACTCGGCTAAGGTCAACACCATTGCAGCACTCGGCAACACTGGCTCAGGGCACACAAAGTGTGTTCTCACTAACTCAGGAAGGTGTGCCCAATAGGTCTGCCATGCGTTACCTACTAATTGCCTATTTAAGTGACCGCTTGTATCGCCGGGCATATCGCGAGCAAAGTCTTGTGGTGCACACACTGCCGGAGCACTCAACTCTATTAGCTCACTTCCTTGTTTTCGATATCGCGCCCAATACATCTCCCCCATTCGCGCGTCACTTGCCGCGATTACCTCTGCGTCTATCGGCGAACTCAGCGCCAATGCGGCAAGGGAGCAAATCGCAATCATCGGGGCCTTAGAGCCAAAAGCCAAACCCTGGCCAACACCAACGCCGATTCTTAATCCAGTGAACGAGCCCGGCCCATTACCCACGGCAATTGCATCCAATGCACTCAAGGGTTTCCCAGCTTTGTTCAGCAAAGATTGAACTTGGCTTAACACAACTTGGGAATGCACATTTTGCCCGGCTTCTTCTGCATAGACGATTTCGCCATTGATTCGCAGGGCAACCGAACAGGCTTGGGTCGAGGTTTCTATGGCGAGAATGGCTGGATAAGAATTATTCATCCTTATGACTCGCTCACCTGTGACGACAATCGTTCCAGAAAAGCACACACTTTCGCTTCGTCGTTGGAGCGTCGCATGCGCGGCAAACTATCTAAGAAAACTCGACCATAATGCGTGGTTCGCAGGCGATTATCACATAGCATTAATACCCCTTTATCTTGCGCTGAGCGAATCAATCGCCCCATACCCTGACGCAGCGTTATCACGGCGCGCGGCACCTGATAGTTCATAAAAGGGTTATCGCCGTCTTCTTGCATTTTATTTAGCCGCGCCTTAATCACGGGATCAAAGGGAGACTCAAACGGCAGTTTATCAATTACCACACAGCGTAGAGCATCGCCAGCGACATCAACGCCCTCCCAAAAACTCATGGTGCCTAGCAATACCGCATTCTCAGATTTTCTGAAACTAGCCAACAGTTCTCGCTTACTGGTTTGACCTTGCATGAACACTGCAAACTCATCTAGCTCACTGATGCGCTGTTCGAACAATTGCATGATGCGAAAACTCGTGAACAAGACAAAAGCAGCGCCTTGGCTCGCTCGAATAATCGGCAATACGCGTTCGTAAAGCGCGGCGTCAAAGTCATCGGATTTAGGCGATGGCATACCCTCTGGCACATACAAAACCGCTTGATTGTAGTAATCGAAAGGGCTATCCCAAGAGCGATGTGATACTTCACCGGAAATACCGGCCAACTGCTGAAAATGGGTAAAATCACCATTTACCGATAAGGTTGCCGAGGTAAACACTCGGGTCTGTTCTTGGTTGCCAAAATAGGCGCTCAATTCACCGCCGACATTCAATGGGGTTTCATGAATACGAAAAGTGCGCCGCGCTACTTCAACCCAACGCACTTGCGTATCGTCGGATTGCTGATCGGCCAAACGATGGCAGCTTTGCGCCAGTTCCAATGCTCGCTCATGACAGCGGCTAAGACCTTCGCCAGCGACCGCTGCGCGTTCCAATAGGTCGGCTAACTCTTGCAGTTCTTCGGCCAAATTTGTGAGTTTTTTAGGTAAAGCCGGAGACTCATTGACCAGCTCATCCCAAGCAACACGGCGTTCGTTTAAGCCTAAGCTCAAGCGAGTATCGGCCAATGTTTTATCAATTGCTTCGGTGCTGGGGATCAGTTTTGAGATCAGGCTTTTTTCTTGCATCTCAGCCGCGCGCGTATCGACGCACAACTCCATTACTTGCCACGAACTAAAGCTATTGCCCAAAAAATTTGCCGCAATGTCGGGCAACTGATGCGCTTCATCAAAGACCACGGTCTCAACTTCGGGCAGCAGAGCGCCAAAACCATCCTCCTTGAGAGACTTGTCGGCGAAATACAAATGGTGATTTACGACAATGACATCGCTCGCGAGCGCTTCCTTACGTGCCTTATTTACGTAGCAGTCTTCGAAAAAAGAGCAATTTTGACCGATGCAATTGTCAACCGAAGACGTCACGTTTGGCCGTATCCGCGCGTCCTCTGCGACTTCGCTTAAGTCACCTAAGTCGCCCGACTTTGTTCGTGCCGACCACGACACAATAAGCTCTAAATCATTGAGCTGGGTTTTATCCATTTGCCGCGATGAGCCACGCGCCAGCATCATGCGATGCAAGCATAGATAATTGCTACGCCCTTTGAGCAAAGACACTTTCGCATTGATCGCCAAGGCATCCAAGACCAAAGGAATATCACGATGAAACAATTGCTCTTGCAGGTGCTTAGTACCTGTTGAAACCAGGGTTCTGCGCTCAGACATTAGCGTTGGGACAAGATACGCGAAGGTTTTACCAGTACCTGTACCCGATTCAGCCAACAGTGATTTCTTATCGACAATGGCTTCTTCGATTGCCGTTGCCATCGCGACTTGAGCCTCGCGCACCTTAAAGCCGCTCAGCTGTTTGGCAAAAGGGCCGTCCTCGCCCAATAAATAATCCGCCTTATCGCTGTGCATGTTAGCGCTAGGGCTTGTCTTTAGAAGACGCTGTTTCGGCAGCGCACTGTGCCAAAGCAGTTCCCCAATGTGGCAGCGACACGCCAAAGGTTTTCTCTAACTTGGAGTTATCCAAGACCGAATATGCGGGTCGTTGCGCGGGAGTTGGATAGTCTTTGGTCGCGATGGGGCTAACCGCCATCTTGGTGATTTGGTTCTCAACAAAAATGGCTTTGGCAAAATCGCACCATGAAGTTTGACCTTGACAGGTGAAGTGATAGACGCCGCTTTGCTCAGGCTTTATGCCGCCTTGTTGTCTAAGCTGACTAACGATTTGCCTAGTTGCTTCGGCAATACTGGCAGCATACGTCGGTGCGCCAATTTGGTCGGCTACCACCGTCAGTTCATCTCGCGTTTCACTCAAGGCCAACATTGTTTTGTAGAAATTCTTACCGTGATTAGAGTAAACCCAAGCGGTTCGCAAAATAACCGCACGCGCTTGGCTGTTAATAATGGCCTGCTCGCCCGCTAACTTGCTGGCGCCATAAACACCAGTCGGGCCAATGGGGTCTGTTTCGGCATACGGTGTCTGCGCATCTCCGGCAAACACATAGTCGGTCGAATAATGAATCAAGGAAACTGAGTTTTCCGCACAAAAAGCGGCGATCTCAGCCACCGATTCACTGTTAATCGCAAACGCGGCCTCGGCTTCTGATTCCGCTAAATCAACCGCCGTGTAAGCTGCAGGGTTGATAATCAAATCAACATCAAATGATCGTAAAGCCGCTTTGACTGTGTCTGGTTTAGATAAGTCAATTTGATCTCGGCCAGCAACGATCAAATCCATCCCTTCTTGCTTACTTATCCCTTCTTGCTTACTTAATGCTCGCTGAAGATAAGTCGATACTTGGCCATGCTGGCCAATCAATAAAATCGAATACGTCATACCAATCTCAGTTTAGTCTACGCCCAAAGCCGGCAAGTCTTTCAGGGCAACACCGGCTTCGTCTTTGGCCGACAAAAGAGGTTCATTGGTAGGCCACTTAATGCCTATATCAGCGTCATTCCACAACAAGCTTCCTTCTTGCTCGGGCGCATATAAAGCAGTGCATTTGTACACCACCTCGGCAGTATCACTGGTGACAACAAAGCCGTGAGCAAAACCAGGTGGCACATAAAGCTGTTGTTTATTCTCGTCATTTAGATACACGCCGACCCATTCGCCAAAGCTGGGCGAGCCGTCACGAATATCAACGGCGACGTCAAAAATCTCACCTTGGATGACCCTAACTAGTTTGCCTTGCCATTGTGGGCTTTGATAATGCAAGCCGCGCAATACACCTTTACTCGACTTTGAATGATTGTCTTGAACGAATTCGCTAGGCAAACCGGCTTCGCTGGCTTTGGACTTGTTATACGTTTCCATAAAGAAACCGCGATCGTCGCCGAAGACCTGAGGTGTTACTAACAACACACCATCAAGTTTAGTTTGTTCAACTTGCATAAAATATAAACGCCAAGGTTGACTGAAAAGGTTGCCAGAAAAAGTTGACCGAGAACTGAGTAAACCCAGCCTTCTCAACTCATTAGAATAGCGTCGATTGTAACGCGATCACTGGAGAAGCGCCTAGTCAAGCGCAGTGATTTTTACCTGTGCAGGCGCGAGTTCTTCACCTTCAAACTTATGCGCATGAGCATTGTGATTAAATACGAAACGATGGCTCGCCGTTGTACGCTGGCGAATACCCTCAGGCATGTTCGTTGTTGTTATGCCAAGTTCATCGCACGCTGCTTTGAGTACTCGACCTAGAGCAGCGGAGTCCAACCAAGCACCAAGATAAAATAAACGGTTTTTTCGAACTAAGACTGGCGCGCCATCGACGGTGGTTTCAATCACGTCTTCGGTGGTTTCAATCGCTTCGCACCAATGCTTTATTGCGCCGCCATTGCTGAGCGGCCGCTCATTACCAGCTTTAAAACTCTCAACATAAGCGATAATGACATCCAAGCCAGGTATCGAAGGAGCCAATCCAGTAGGTATTTGAAAATTTTTGGTTTTACTGCCACTGCGCGGGCCAAGAAACACCAACCCCGGATGCGATTCAATACGCTGTAATAAATTATCTGGCCAGGCAAACAAGCCGGGTATTAACACCAACTTGTATTGCGAAAGGTCGTGATCGGGCGCGACCACGTCAATGGTTAAACCCAGCCCTCTGAGCGCCCGATAAAAATCTAAAGCAAGTGAGAACTCGTCAAACGCTTCTCCCTGAGGCTGCGTTTCCCAGGCCCAACAACTTTCGTAATCGAAAATCAGCGCCACTTCGGCCTTTGCAGGAGCAACATCGCCCAAAACTTGAATCTCTTTTGAGGTTTGCTCGACCTCCGGGAAAACGGCGGAAGGTTGCGAGTCTGGCCGCAGCAATCCGGCGTGCATTTGTTCTTGCGCAAAGGGCGCTTGACGCCAGCGAAAATAGCACACCGCTTCGGCTTCGTGCGCGATGGCTTCGAAAGTCCACAGACGAACCATACCCGGCAAGGGCGCTGGATTATTGGGCGCCCAATTTACCGGCCCGGGCTGTTGTTCCATTACCCACCAGCGACCTCGGCCGACAGCGCGATACAAGTCGTGATGAAAGGCTTGTAAATCTGGGTCTCCCTGACGCTCAAAACGCCGCTGCCATTCTTCGCTCGCGCCTAGACGGTCGACCAAAAACCCAAGCGGGTAGCTGTCCCAACTGGCAATGTCTAGATCAGCGCCCACTTTGTAGTGATCGAAATCGACAATACGCCCCATATAATTGTGAATCAGCGGCGCATCGGTGTGCTTGCGTAACACGTCAGCTTGGGCTTTGTTGAAGGCCACCACTTGGTCACTGCTGTAGCGGTAAAAGTCGAGCCAATGGCTTGGGTTTGCTTCGGTAACCGTGAGATTCGGTAAGTCGATTTGATCAAAATCATCGTATTCCATCGACCAAAAGATATTGCCCCAAGCCTCGTTCAAAACGCCAACCGATTCGTACTTATCTGAAAGCCAATTGCGAAAACCCCTGCGAGCAGCCTCACTGTAAGAGCGCGCAGTGTCATGGCAGCTGTATTCATTATCGAGCTGCCAAGCCTGCACGGCCTCATGATTTGCGTAACGATCAGCAACTATCTCGGCAATCCGACAAGCTTCTTGGCGATACGCCAAATGGCTAAAACAATAATGCCTGCGCGACCCGAAGCCGCGCGGTCGACCTTCGATATCCACTGCCAACATGTCGGGATGCTTATCGAGCATCCAACGTGGAGGTGTCGCGGTTGGCGTGCACATCACGACTTTTAAGCCTTGCTCGGCCAAGGTCTCTATTGCTCGATCTAACCAATCGAACTCAAAATTATCTGGGCTGGGTTCCAGTCGCGACCACGCAAACTCGGCTAATCTGACCCAAGTCAGCCCCAAGTCTTTCATTCGCTGGGCGTCACTTTGCCACTGGCTTTCAGGCCAATGTTCGGGATAATAACAACAACCTAACTTTGGATTCATAAGCAGACAGCTTCAAAAATATGATTTATATTATAAATAGCTTTAATCGCGATTCAGCGCTTAACTATAACGACGAATGACGCAAGACACACTTTTTATTGCTGGCGACTGGGGCACGAGCAACCTGCGCTTATACCTGTGCGCACTCAGCTCGAGTGATCAGATTCGAATTGTCGACACCAAATACGGGCTCGGGATTAATCAGCTTAATGGCGATTTTGAAGAAGCCTTTTTTAACCTTGCCGACGATTGGTTAACAAAGCACGGCAAACTGCCGATTTTACTATCGGGAATGATTGGTTCAAATATAGGTTGGCATGAAGCGCCGTACCTAAACTGCCCAGTCGATACGCATGAGATCGCTCAAGGGAGAGTTCAATTTAGTGCCCGCGGTATCGACTTTTCAATTTTGGCGGGCCTTAAAACGATTAATCCACTCGGCTCAGGCGATGTGATGCGAGGCGAAGAACTGCAAATGCTGGGCTGGCTTCAACTTCAAGATTCACCGGTTCAAGAGCAGCTTTTCGCCCTGCCCGGCACCCACAATAAATGGACTCTGATCCGCAACGGTCGTATCGAAAACTTTCTGACTGCGTTTACCGGCGAACTTTTTGGGCTGCTGCGAAGCCATAGCATCTTGATTCAACAACAAGACAGCTTTGGATTCAATGAGGCAACTTTCAAACAAGGCATCGACGCCGTACGCAACTTAAAGGGCGCGCACTTGATCCACACGCTGTTCGCGACACGCAGTAAGCAAGTACTGGGCGAAATCGCCCAGGCTGATGCGCTCAGTTTTTTGTCCGGCATGATTATTACTGCAGACGTTATCGGCGCATTAGAAATTTTTGAACACACACAATCTATTGTCGTTATTGGCGATTCGAATCTGAGCGCCCACTACAAATTGGTACTCGACGAGCTTGGTATCCAGTGCGCTCTGTGCGAACCAGATCAAATCGCCGTCTCGGGATTCGCTCGATTATTTAAGTCTCTTTAGCCTAGCCCGATATACGATTTACCCTTAAACCGAGGTTACATGAATAGTCTATTAGAAAGTTGGTTTGATAAAATGCCGGTGGTCGCGATCTTACGCGGCGTCCAGCCCACAGAAGTGGTCGACATTGGCCATGCCATTTTAGAAGCGGGCATTGGCATTATCGAGGTGCCTCTTAATTCGCCTGAGCCTTTTAGCAGTATTCGCAACCTGGCCATTGAACTTGGCGACGATTGCGTAATCGGTTGCGGTACGCTCACCAATGAAACCGATGCAAAACGGGTTGCCGATGCGGGCGGGCAGATTGCGGTAACCCCCAACACCAAAGTCGGCGTGATCAAACGAAGCCTTAAATTAGGCATGACACCCATGCCCGGTTGGGCGACCCCCAGCGAGGCATTTAAAGCCTACGAGGCGGGCGCGCGATATCTGAAACTTTTTCCCGCGGCAACTTATGGTGCGGGCCACATCAAAGCCGTAAAAGCGGTGTTGCCCAAAGACGCTAACATCTTGGCCGTCGGCGGTGCAGGGGCAGAGAATGCCAGCGAATGGTTAGCCGCCGGGGCCGATGGCTTTGGTATTGGCAGCGACCTATACAAAGCCGGTTTTAGCGCAGAAGACGTTCACCAACGCTGCGTCAATATAGTGGCCGCCATTAGCGCCGCCATTAAGGATACTTAAGGATAGCCGGCGTGAAACTCATCGACACCATCAAAGTACACAACCAGCTGGGCGAAGGCGTAATCTGGGATGTTGCCACACAAAGGCTGTTATGGCTTGATATCGAAGGCCGTGCTCTTTTTCGTTACAACCCCATCGACCAGAATTTAGAACAATGGGAAACGCCCGAGCGTTTGTGTTGTATGGCACCCACAGCGCAAGCTGATCGCTTCGCGGTAGCATTTGAATCTGGCTTCGCCTTTTACCAACCCACCACAGGGAAAGTAGACTGGATAGCCAAACTTGAGCAAGACAATCCCGGCACTCGTTTCAACGACGGTCGCACCGATAGACAAGGTCGGCTCTGGGCTGGCACCATGGTTGAAGATTTAGATAAATCGATTTACAAAGGCTCGTTGTATTGCCTAAATTCCGATCTGAGTGTGCATCAATCCATTGGCGGTATTTTGATCACCAATAGCCTTTGCTGGAGCCCAGATGGTGAAACGGTTTATCACACCGACACGCCGACTCGAGAAATAAAAAGATATCCGTTTGATCAAAAAAACGCCGTTTTTGGTGAGGGAACGACCTTAGTGAAAACGCAACGCGGCTGTTATCCAGATGGCTCCATCATAGATGCCGAAGGTTGTTTGTGGAACGCCCAATGGGGCGGCAGCAAAGTTGTAAGATACAGGCCAAACGGTGCAGCCGATTTAGAGCTAAGCGTGCCGACAAAACAACCGAGTTGTGTTGCTTTCGCCGGAGCAGATCTGACCTTATTGGCGGTTACCTCAGCAAACCAAGACATGGACGAAGCCCAAAAACAAAGCGACCCCGAGGCTGGCAATCTATTTATCTATCAAACGCCCTATCGTGGCTTGAACGAATCGATCTTTATAGAAGCCTAATTGTGTATAAAGGCCTAAATCGATTCAGCGTTAACGCTCGCTTTGTATTCATCGAGTTTAGCTTGCCATTGATCTCCAAAGAAAATCTTACAAGCTTCCTTTAGGCCCGGCGCATCAATAATATCTTTGTGCCTAACCACTTGCGTGATTTTTGAACGCCGACGCAAAAAGTCATCCAGCTTGGTCACCATTTCAAAGCGCGCTGTGTGTTCGATCTCGCAGCGCAAATACTCAGCATTCTTCATAAGCCGCTCAGCTTGACGCGGATTTTGTCGAATGTCCTCAAGCAGTTCCAGCGCATTGCCACCGTAACGACGCCATAAACGCTGGGTCAGCGGTTCGCTCGAACCTTCAACGGTGTAGTCGTCAAGATTCATAAGCTTAGCCTGGTGATAGAACTCGTCACGAACTGTATCGTCGTCTTCGCCATACCAAATAAAATCCTTAAACGGCAACTCAACGCCCATGCTCTCTACCAAATTGGCGATCTCGTCTCCGACATTAATGCAATCGGTGGTTTTGCCTCCAAAGATACTCAAATGCTTATCTTGTTGATTGCTATCAACGGCATGCTTACGAGAGAGTTTGACCCAATCGGCAATCCCATCGCCGCCCTTTTGTGCTAATGGGCGCACACCACAACGTTCAGCAATAACATCCTGTTTCGTGATTGGTTTGTCGAGATCCAAAAGCTCATTGATATTCTCGAGCACAAAGTCTCGATCTTCTTCTGTTACGTGAACTTCTGGACTTTCCACCTGAGTATCAGTGGTTCCAACACAGGTTTTATTGCCCATCGGGATCACAAAGAAAAGGCGGCCATCACTGGCAAAAAACGCCAAAATACGCTCGTCGTTCGTCAATCGATCAACGATCAAATGAATGCCCTTAGAGAATAAATGCCGGTGTTCAGTTTTTTGCTCGCTCAACGAGTTATGGGTATCGACATATGGGCCACAGGCATTGACCAACACTTTAGAGCGGATAACAAATTCGTCGCCCGTTAAGGTATCGCGTGCCCGCACTTCCCAAAGACCGTCTTTGCGCTCAGCCCCTAGAGACTCGACGTAGTTTGCTGCTACGCAGCCATAGTTCATTGCGTTTCGCACAAAGTTAAAAACAAAACGTGCGTCGTTATCGTAAAGATAAGCGTCCGAGTACTCAAAGCCCCCTTGAGCGTTAGAGGTATCAATAACCTGCTCACGAGACTTAATTGTGCTGGGAGTCATATAATCTGGCATTTGCGTGAAAAAACGACCGATAATCCAGTAAAAAACGGCGCCCAAATACAAAAACCAATTCGGAAAGCGAAAGCCTTTCTCGATGGTGGCTAAAAAACGTACTTCCTTGACGGTGCTCGGGTAGGCGCGCATCAAATGGTTGCGGCTTTTGCACAAATTATTCACCAAAAAGTACTCGTGGGATTCTAAATACTTGATTCCACCCCAAGCTAGGTTCGATGAGTTAGAGCTGGTCAGCCCGGCGAAATCACCTTTATCTATCAAGGCAACACTCGCGCCTTTGGCAGACAAAGAGGCCGCCGACACCGCGCCATTGACGCCGCCGCCAATCACCATCACGTCAAACACACGATCTGACTCTTTTAAACGCTCGATATTACTGTTTCGTAGTTCCATAAAGGTTCCATAAAAGTTCCGTAAACCGCTCAGAAATTGGTCTTTGTAAACCCGACCATAATTATATTATAAATAAGATTACAAATTGATCCCCAGCTAGCGCTTATTTGCATTTCTTTAAATAAAACGCCAAAAACATTGAGCATGGATGGTTTTTTCAAGGCCAATATAATGGGCCATTTTTTCTCAAAAACCCCGCTTTTAGACTTGACCAAATAAATCACTGCGCGTATCTTACGCGCTCCTTCGAGGTCAGGGGCTATAGCTCAGCTGGGAGAGCGCTACACTGGCAGTGTAGAGGTCGGCGGTTCGATCCCGCCTAGCTCCACCAA